>JBKJLJ010000710.1:0-2831 GCA_046597015.1 Bryobacteraceae bacterium | reverse complement strand
GGTTCGTTTTCTACCGCCACCGTCCCCACCACCGCCTTTCGCAGCGGCGCCTTTGCCACCACCATCCGCGACCCTCTCACCGGCCAGGCCTTCCCCGGCAACGTCGTCCCCACTTCGCGCATCAGCCCCGTCTCGGCTAAGATTCAAGACAAGTACTACCCACTCCCCACTTCCGCCGCCTCCGCTAACAACCTGGCCTTTGAAGTCCCTTTTCCCGCCGACCTCTTCCGCGGCGACTGGCTCTTCTGGCGCGTTGACCACAACTTCTCCTCGAAGAACAGCGCCGACGTCCGCTGGACCCAGCGGAAAACCCCCTACGTCCTCAGCAGCGGCCTCCCCGGTCAGTTCTGGACCCGTAAGCGCGACCACCAACAATGGGTCGCCTCGGATACCCACATCTTCTCCCCCACCCTCATCAACACCCTTCAATTCGGCCTTTCCACCGACTACATCATCGACGGCGATTCGGTCTCCGGCCGCACGCCTCTTGATGGCTCCCAGGTGCTGAACGAAATCGGACTCATCGGCTCCAACCCCTCCGGCTTCAAGGGCCAGGGCTTCCCCACCATCTCGGTCACCGGTCTCACGGGCCTCTCCCTCCAGCCCGGCGGCATCGTCAACGACAACAAAGCGTACACCATCAACCAGTCCATCACCAAGACCGCCGGCAAGCACGTCTGGAAGTCCGGAGCCACCGTCCAGTGGCAGAACCTCTTCGCCGGTGAAATTCCAAATTACGGTTCCGTCTCCTTTGATGGCACCCTTTCCGGCGCTCCTTACGCTGACTTCCTCCTCGGCCTCCCGCGCTCCAGTTCCCGCACCAACCCCATCGCCAACCGCCGCCAGAACGCTACCGAGTTCGGCTTCTTTTCGCAGGACACCTTCAAGATCACCAACCGCCTGACCCTCGAATACGGCATTCGCTGGGACTACTACACCTCGCCCGTCTACGGTGACGGCCTCATGTACAACTTTGATCCCGCCACCGGGGGCCTCATCGTCCCGCAGGAAGCGCTGGCAAAAGTCAGCCCGCTCTATCCCAAAAACATCGCCATCACGGCGGGTAACCCCCAGCCCACGCCTAGCAAATCGAACTTCCGTCCTCGCTTCAGCGCGGCCTACCGTATCACGCCGAAGTTCGTCATCCGCGGCGGCTACGGCATGTTCACCGAACGCATCGCCCTCTTCCAACGCGTCAGCGGCGGCGGCCCCTTCCAGATCGCCGAAACCTATCAAAACCAAGCCGGGCAAACGACGGGGCTCATCTCTTTCCCCAACCCTTACCCGTCAAGCCTCGCCTCGGCCACCGTCGCTAGCCAAAGCGTTACGAGCTTCCCGAAGAACACAACGAATGGCATTCTTCATCAGTACAACATCAGCCTGGAACGGGAGATTTTCGGCTTCGGTCTTCGTGCCTCGTATGTCGGCACCATCGGCCGCGGCTTGAACTATTCGCTCAATATCAATCAGCCCGAACCCAGCCTGATCGCCTTCAACGCCAACCGCCGGCCCTATCCGAACCTCGTCGGCGTCACCAGCTTTCGGGCCGATGGCAGCTCGAAATACCAATCGGGCCAGGTCGAAGTAAAGCGCCGCGCGGGGGGCTTCCAAATCGATTTCAACTACTCCTATCAACTCAACAAAAGCAACTACTTCAACTTGGAAAATCCATACAAGGTCCTGGATAAGTGGGCCAACGAACCCGGCACCCGGCGCCACTACGGCGTCGGCTCGGTCATCTGGACCGCCCCGGTCGGCCGCGGCAAGCGAATACTCAGCAGCGCCCCGAAGGTCGTCGATATGGCCATCGGCCAATGGCAGTTCTACTGGCTCAGCTACGTTGCATCCGGCCTGTTCTTCTCGCCCTCCTACTCTGGCGCTAGCCCGTCCAACACCGGTGTCAACGGGGGCCTGCCGGACCTCGTCGGCGACCCTTACGCCATCAACCGGACCACCAACCAGTGGTTCGACCCGAAGGCCTTCGCCGTCCCGCCCGCCGGCCGTTTCGGCAATGCCCTGCCGAATAGCCTCGTCTCGCAGCCATTGAACGTCCACCATTTGAGCCTGATCAAGAAGTTCCCGATCAAGGAACGTCTCTCGTTCACCTTCACGGCCGCAATTTCGAACTTGTTCAATCACGCGACGTTCAATAACCCGTTGAACAACATCTCGGTCGCCGGCACGGGAGCCTTCACCAGCACCGTCGGCGTCTTCAGTTCAAACGAGCGCGGCGCTTACCGTCAGATGACTCTGAAGGGCCGCTTCGATTTCTAACCGATGGCTGCGGGGTAGCCTACCGGCTGCCCCATTCCTTCTTTACCCGCGCCGCGAACCGCTCCGGCTCCTCCGCATCCAGCAGGACCGGCGTGCCATCGGCACTCGCTGGCGGAAGCAGCACCAGCCGATTTGCTCCCGTCGTGAATAGTTTGATGGACCGCCCATTCGCCGTCCGGAAATTCCCCGCCCGGTAGTACGGATTTGCAAAGCCGTTCGTCCGCATCACCGGCTTCCAACCACGTTCCGCCGCCAGATCCACCACGCGCACATTCGCCACATCGATGCTCGACGCCGGCACAGTCGTTCCATAGAACCACGAATGAATCACTAGCGAATCGCCGGTCAAATCCAGCGGAGGACGGCCCGGCGCATAGAGCAGCGCAGCCGCGACCAGGGCGATTGTGGAGCCTCCGATGGCGAGTCCAACTGCCAGCGAGGTCCCGAGCCCGCCACTCAAGGCCCGAACACTGGGGTCCACCGCTCCTGCATACTCACTGCGGAGCACCGCCACAAATCCGTCGTGATCCTCCGGGCTGACCACAATCATCTCGTCT
>JBKJLJ010000723.1:0-2962 GCA_046597015.1 Bryobacteraceae bacterium | reverse complement strand
GGACGCCGCCGCTCGTGACGATGATTTCGCGGGTGGGATCGAGGGCGACGGCGTGGTGCTGCGAGTAGTAGGCGGCGAGGGCTTCGCGGGTAGAGAGCAGGCCGGCGTTGGGGCAGTAGGTGGTGAAGCCATCGGCCATGGCGCGGGTGGCTGCTTCCTTCAGGAAGGCGGGCGTGGGGAGGTTCGATTCGCCGAAGAAGAGTTTGTGGACGCCGTCCATGGTGAGGGCGATCTCAGCGAGTTCGCGGATACGGGAACGCGCGACTGATTGGGCGGAGGAGGAGACAAGCGCTGGCATTTATGAGAAGAGTTCCGGGAGAGGGAGGGCGAAGCCGGGGAGCAGGGTGGAGGTGAGGGTTTCGGCGCGGCGGAGTTCACGGACGGCCGTTTGGGAGTAGATGGCGAGGGTGCCGAGCCGGGGGTAAAGGACCCAGGTTTCGGCGACGCCGGACTCGCGGTAGAGGGCGATCTTTTCCATGAGGCGGATGGCGGGATCGGAGGAGACGATCTCGACGGCGATATCGGGGATGCAGCTGAGAACCTGTTCGCGGCCGAAGCGGGTGGGATCGGACTTGATGAGAAGGCTGAGGTCAGGAATGAGGACGGCGTCGCCGAAACGGAAGGAGGATTCGAGCAGAACACGGAAACGGCGGGGGCGACCGGCGGCGGCGAAGAGGGCTTCGGCCAAGTTGCTCTTAACGATCTCGTGGGTTTCTCCGGCGTTGCCGGAGGGCTGCTCCCAGATCTCGCCGTGGACCAATTCGCGATGCACGGTTTCGGTTTCCGCTAGGGCCAAGAATTCGTCGACGGTGATCTTGACTGCGGCGGAGCCCATCTTCCTACTGTAGCGAAGCGGCGGGCGTTTAGGAAAAAAGCTCTTCGAGCGGGAAAGAGAAATTGGGGAGAAGGGGAGAGGTCAGGGTGTCTTTCCGGCGGAGGTTGGTGATCGTGGCGGAGGTGTAAACGAGGACCTCCGCTTCCCGCGGGAGGACAATCCAAATTTCCTTCACCCCCCTTTCTCGATAGGTATTGACTTTGTGATGGAGGCGTCCGGCGGATTCCGAGGAAACTACTTCGACGACAATATCTGGGACGCAGGTGAGAAAGCCTGGAGAGCGGACATCTGGCCGGGCCTCAATCAAGACACAGACATCGGGGGTCAAGAGCTCTTCTTGCTGGAATTGAAAGGTGGACTCGGACAGAACCAGGAAGCGGGCGGGCAGTCCGGCGAAGTAGGCCAAACATTGGAGGATGCGCCCTTTCAGAACCTCATGAGATTGGTGGGCGTGCGAAGGGGGCTCCTCCCAGATTTCACCATTGACCAGCTCGCGCTTGACACCGTCCACCTCTGGCAGGGCGAGGAAATCTTCAAGGGAGACGTTGAGAGCGGCCATAGCGGGATTCTAGCCTAGCGGAGGGGTGTCCTGGGACATCTCTTCGATATTGATGAGCGTCGGGTAATTGCCGGTGTAACAGGCGTAACAGAAGTCGCGGTTTTGATCGCCGACGGCTTCCGTAAGTTTGCCGATGGGAAGATAGCCGAGCGAGTCGGCTTCGACGAACTTACGAATCTCTTCATTGGAAGAGTTAGCTGCGATAAGTTGCTGCTTATTCGGCGTATCTACGCCGTAGAAACATGGGCTAATCGTCGGCGGACAGGAGATCCGCAGATGGACCTCGCGGGCGCCGGCCTGGCGGACCATGCGGACGATCTTACGGGAAGTCGTGCCGCGGACGATGGAATCGTCGACCAGGATCACGCGCTTGCCTTCCAGGAGATGGCGGACTGGGTTGAGCTTGAGCTTGACGCCGAAATCGCGGATGGCCTGGGAAGGTTCGATGAACGTCCGGCCGACGTAGTGATTACGAATCAAACCCAACCGGAACGGAATCCCGATTTCGTCGGCATAGCCGAGAGCGGCGGCGACGCCCGAGTCCGGCACCGGGACGACGATATCGCCGTCGGCCGGATGCTCCTGGGCGAGAAGTCGGCCCATGCGCTCGCGGGACTGCTGCACCGGGCGGCCAAAAACGAGCGAATCCGGACGGGAGAAATAGACGTGCTCGAAGACGCAATGGGCCTTGTTCCGGCGGGGCGCCCACTGTTCGCGGGATACGCCTTCGGGGCCGACGATGACCATTTCACCGGGCTCTACTTCGCTTTGATAAACGGCGTCGACGAGGTCGAAGGCGCAGGTCTCGGAGGCGAAGACGTAGCCGATTTTGTGCTTGGAGATCTCCATCTTGCCCATGGCGAGAGGCCGGAAGCCATGGGGATCGCGGGCGACGATGATCCGGTCTTTCGCGAGAAAAACGAGGGAAAATGCCCCTTCGAGCTGGAGGAGGGCCTCGCGGAGGGCTCCGGCGAGCGTCCGCTCGCGGGACTTGGCGACGAGGTGGAGGATTACTTCGGTATCGCTAGAAGCTTGGAAGATTGACCCTTCGGCTTCGAGTTCGCGGCGGAGTTCGGTGGCGTTGGTGATGTTGCCGTTGTGGGCCACTGCGATGAGGCCTTTGTTGCACGCCACGCTGAAGGGTTGGGCGTTGAGCGCCTTCGAATCGCCGGTGGTGGAGTAGCGGGTGTGGCCGATGGCCATGTAGCCGGGGAGGCCGGCGAGCACTGGGGGCGTGAAGATATCGGCGACGTGCCCCATGCTCTTGTGGCAGATCAGTTGACGGCCGTCGCTGGAGGCGATGCCGGCGGATTCCTGGCCGCGATGCTGGAGTGCATAGAGGCCTAAATAGGCGAGATTAGCGGCTTCTTCGTGGCCGTAGATGGCGAAGACCCCGCATTCTTCGTGGAGCTTGTCATCATCAATATCTGTCTCATGCATGGAGCGCGTTCTCCAGGGCCGAAGCCCAAGGCTGCTGAAGTTCTTCGATGGTCGAACTGAGGTGACCCTCAATGACGACCTGACCCTTGACGGTTTTGCCAATAACTTGAACGGGGACGCCAAGCTTA
>JBKJLJ010000588.1:0-4368 GCA_046597015.1 Bryobacteraceae bacterium | reverse complement strand
GTTGTAGCCAGGCTTGGCGATGACGGTATACTTCATGGGCTTGCCCTTTTCATCGACGATTCGCAAGGGTTCGTTGGTGGCCGGATTGACGAGTTGCACCGCGATCTTGCGGAATTTGCCGTCTTTGGTCTGATTAGTCGAAGCGTAGGTAATTGAGTATTGGCTCCGAAGCGCTTCGTGAATTGCACGGTAGATATTGGGGAACTCTCCGAAGAAACGGGGGAAATACGATTGGCCACCGGTCTCACGAGCGAAGGTGCGCATTTGATTGTCCGCCTGGAGGAAGTCGAGGCGCTGAATCGCCCCCATTCCACCTCGAGCGTCGAGCCACTCACGCAAGGCCTGCATAATTCCAATCGCGTAGATGGGAACTCCGCTCTGCTGCAACGATTTTCGCGTTTTATCGAAGGTGAGCTTCGAGAACGTATCGACGCCGCTGGCGATAACCACGATGGCTTTGCGACCTTCAATCGTAGACATCCGGTCGGCGGTATCGGTAAGCGCATCATAAAGATTACTTTCGCTGAAGGCGGCGATTCGCAACCGCTGCATGGCCTCATAGGCCTTGCGCTTGTCGGTCGAAAAATCGCTCAAAATCTCGCTCCGCAAATCGTAGGCGACCACCGCCACATAGTCCTCGGGCTTCAATGTTTCCAAGAAGCCGTACGAGGCCTGCAGTGTTTCATACCAGCCGCTTGACCAGTACTGCTGGTACAAATTTGAGAACTCAATCACCATACAGACGGTCATCGGCGCTTCTCCCATGTTGAAGCCTCCGATGTTCTGCGGCACGCCGTCCTCGATAACGCGGAAGTTCCCTTTCGGAATGTTGGGAATGAACCGCCCATTTTTGTCGAGTACGGCCACGTCCACATTCACCGTCGATACATCGCTCTTGAACGTTGGTAGCCCATCGGCGACGACATCGCCCTCTTTTTTGGAGAACTTCGAGGGGATCTTCTCCTGCTTTGGTTCTTCGACCGGGGTCCCGTCGCCCGATTTTTTGCGCGGCTTGGCTTTGGTTTCGGAGCCAGTCGAACCGGGACCCTGCTGACTCCAAACAACCGAAAAAGAAACGAAGAAGACGAAGATGAGAAGCGATAGGCGATTGCGCATCATGGTCAATTTACTCCTATTGAATGTCGAACGGGTCGCGGCCACTCTTTTGCTTCATATAGACCTGAAACTTCTTTCGAGCCCGGCGTAACTTCCATTCTTTATACTGCCGGCGGAACGTGCTCATCGGATCCCACGCCGCTCCCGGCTTACCGCCCAACTTTTTCAGCAACCCGCTGCGGATCAGTACCCAACCGGTCGCCAGACCGCCAAGATGGGCGACGTAGCTCACCCGGGAACCGTCCATAGCGATTGACCCCAACAGGCTGATGGCGCCAAAAATCATCACAAAATATTTCGCGGGCACAGCTCCGAAAAATAAAATGTTCGGAAATAGCACCCCGTAGGCGATCATGAGGCCGAAGATTGCGCCGCTGCAGCCGATCGTTGCCGATTCCATGGCGCCCAAGGGAACACTAGCCAAACAAACGACCACCCCCGCGCCGATGCCACTCAGCAGGTAATATTTCAAAAATCGCGGTGTGCCCCAGTTGCTTTCGAGCATCGGCCCCATGAAGAATAAGGACGCCATGTTGAACAAGATATGCTGAAATCCATTGGTATCATGCAAGAACTGGTAGGTCACCAGTTGCCAGACCGCACCGGAAAACACGTCCTGTGGAATCAGCTTCAGCGGTTGAAACTGCAATCCCGCGAAAGCACGAGCCAGGAGCGTAAACACGAAGATCGCGGTGTTGCTGATCAACAACCACTTCACGCCGGAGGTAACAAGCCCCGACGACGGACCCGAGGAAAAAGAGCGATTGAAGGAGCCCATTTACCCTCTCAGCATAGCAGCAGGCATACCCCCATTGAGATGCGGCAAACGCGGATCCGGTTCCTACTCCGCCGAAGGATTCCCGTAGCGATTGAGCAGAACTGCAGCGAACTGCAAAACAAAGCCTGCCGCCATCCAAACCTGCCAATGCGATAATGGTCCTTCGCTGAAGGCAAACGGCTTCGCCCAACTTAAATCGGCCGCGAGCCGCCAGACGCCCAACACGAATGCCATCAACGAAAAGGGCGTGAGCAGAGCCGCAGCGCCAAGTGCCAGGCGCTGGTTCCGTGTTCCCTCCCGCTTGACGCGCGGGCCTGGGGTCAAGCGAATCTTAACCTTCATTGCAAACTCCTAACAGCATAGCCCAGTTAAGATAGAGTGATCATATGAAAAAAGTGACCACCGCGATTATAGGGACCGGCTTCATGGGCCGAGTCCATATTGAAGGCATCCGCCGTCTGGGCCACGTTGCAGTCGTTGCTGTCGCTGGCTCCTCCGACGCATCCGCTAAGAAGTTCGCCGCCGAAATGGGCGTCGAGCGCTCCACCGGCGATTATAAGTCGTTGCTGGCGGATCCTTCGATTGACGCCGTTCACGTTCTCACCCCGAACTCGCTCCACTTCTCTATGTCGATGGCTGCCCTCGAAGCCGGTAAAGCCGTTCTGTGTGAAAAACCGCTTACGGTCACCTCCGCCGAGGCGAAAAAAATGGTCGCCCTCGCCGCCAAGAAGAACCTTCCGAACGCGGTCTGCCACAATCTGCGCTACTACCCAGTCGTTCAGCATGTCCGCCGCATCATCGAATCGGGCGAACTCGGTGAAATTCTCCATGTTCAGGGCACCTACTCCCAGGACTGGCTCCTTTACGAAACCGATTTCAATTGGCGCATTGAGGCCGACCGCAACGGCGAACTCCGTGCCATGGGCGACATCGGTTCTCATTGGATGGATATGATCCAGCACCTCACCGCCCTGCCTATTACTAGTGTCTGCGCCGATCTGGCGACTTTTCATAAGACCCGCAAAAAGCCGAAGGTGGCCGTCCAAACTTTCGCGGGCAAGAAGCTGAAGCCGAGCGATTACGAGGATGTCGCCATCACAACCGACGATTGGGGCGCGGTGATGCTCCATCTCGGCGACCGAGCCCGCGGCGCTTTCACGGTTTCTCAAGTGGCCGCCGGTTGTAAGAATAAGTTCGCCTTCGAAATCTACGGCACTAAAGCCGGCGTCCAGTGGAACCAGGAAGAACCAGACCGCCTGTGGATTGGCCATCGCAACACTCCGAACCAACTCATCGTCAAGGACGGCTCGTTGCTTCATCCGAAAGCTGCCGCTTACGCCGAACTCCCCGGCGGCCACAGCGAAGGCTACGACGACTCCCACAAGGCCCTTTACAAGCGGTTCTATCAGAAGGTGGCTGACCCGTCTGTACCGGTCGAATATCCGACTTTCGAAGACGGTCTCCGCGGCATGATCCTGCTCGAAAAAGTTGCCGAATCGGCCAAAAAGCAGAAGTGGGTTAAGGTTTAGTCGATCTATGCGCTGGCTCCTGTTTTTCGTCTCGTTGCCCCTGATGGCGGTTGATTTTGCTACCGAAGTCCACCCCATCCTCGCCGCCCGCTGTCTCGGCTGCCACAGCGGCAAGACGCCCCAGGCGGGGCTATCATTTGAAAACCGGGCCAGCGCGCTCCGGGCCAAGGGCGACATTGTGGCTCGGATCAAGGGCGAGGCCGGACTGCCTATGCCTCCGTCCGGGAAGGGGCTCGACGAAAAGCAGATCGCTATTTTGGAAGCCTGGGTGAAAGCGGACCTGCCCTGGACGGACGTCTCTAGACAAGCGCCTTCCGGTTGGCAGGCTCCGCTCGAACCCCGCCCGGTTGCCCTACCGGCCAGTGCCAGGACCAACCCCATCGACAAACTCCTCGACCAAAGTATGGCTTGGCAGCCGAACATCGCGGATGCCGTATTCGTCCGACGCGTCTATCTCGACCTTTGGGGTATCACCCCCACCCCGGACCAGTTTCGCGCCTTCGATGGCAACAGACCCAAACTGATCGATACCCTCCTCGCCGACCGGAAAATGGTTACCGGCCACTGGATCAGCTTCTGGAACGACCTGCTCCGCGATGATCTCCGCGCCTACCATGGCGGCGAGAAAACGATCCGCTCCTGGCTCGTCAAGGCGCTGAACGCGAATATGCCGTATGACCAGATGGTGCGCGAACTGGTGAACCCGGTCGGTCCCGATTCGCCCGAAGGTTTCCTGCTTGGCATCAACTGGCGTGGCGATGTCAACGCGAGCCAGCGGCCCATGATTCAGGCCGCGCAGAACACGGCCCAAGTCTTCCTCGGCGTGAATCTCAAATGCGCGAGTTGCCATGACTCATTCATCAATCGGTACAAGCTGAAGCAGAGCTACGGCATGGCCGCGCTGTTCAGTGAGGAACGCGAACTCGAACTGTATCGCTGCGATAT
>JBKJLJ010000484.1:0-5287 GCA_046597015.1 Bryobacteraceae bacterium | reverse complement strand
CCGGTTGGCCGAAGACTAAAGTGGACCATAGTACCTCTGACGAAGCCCTGCTCGTCCGCCGGGTTCGGCCAACCGGACAAAGACTAAAGTGGACCATAGTACCTCTGACGAAGCCCTGCTCGTCCGCCGGGTGCAAGCCGGCGACGAAATGGCCTTCCGCGATATCGTCGAACGATTCCAGTCCAAGGTCTATTCGATCATCTATGGCATCTTGCGGAACCGCAATGACGCCGAAGATATCGCCCAGCAGGTTTTTGCCAAAGTCTACTTCTCCATCCGGAATTTCGATTTCCGCAGCTCTCTGCTGACCTGGATCTACAAGATCACCGTCAACGAGTGCTACGACTATCTCCGGAAAAAGAAAGTCCGCAAGCTCGTCTACGAAAGTGATTTCTCCGAAGACGACGCCATGCGCATGGAAAATTCCGAAGGCGCTACCGACCACCGCGCTCCCGTGGATGAACGGCTCGCCAATCGCGACTTGGTCGTCAAGCTGCTCGCAAAGATCTCGGAAGAGGATCGTTCGCTCATTCTTCTGAAAGAAGTTGAGGGTCACTCTGTCGAAGAGCTAGCGAAAATGACCGGAATGAACGAGAATACTATTAAAGTCAAACTCTTCCGGGCCCGGCAGAAGCTGCTCAAATCAGCCCAACGCTTGCTGCGCATCCCTGCCCGGAGCGTGTAAGCTTGTTGTCGTCTCTGAGTGAACCGAAAAGATCAGGAATAGGTTAGGGTATGCATCGTTCAGTGGAAGATCATATCGAAGAGTTTCTCGAAGGCCGCCTATCCGGCTTGGCCCGCGAGTCATTCGAGGCGCACGTCTCCGTTTGCCGTCAGTGCCACGACTTGGCCATGCAAATGCAGTCTCACTCCGCGCTCTTGCAGTGCCTGTCCGCCCCTGCCGATCTCGAACCGCCACCCGGTTTCTACGCCCGCGTAATGCGCCGCGTCGAAGCCGAAGCCCGTCCGTCCTTCTGGTCACTCCTCCTCGATCCGATTTTCGGCCGCCGCTTGGTTTACGCCTCGGCCTCTCTCGTAATCCTGATGGGCGTCTTCCTACTTGCCACCGAACCGGTCCATCATGAACTGGCTAGCACTCCGGTCCATGCTTTGGCCCAGCCCAGCGCCCAGCAGCCTCTCCCCGAGCAACCTGCCTCATCCGAAAATGTCCAGCAAGGCCGTGACTCGCTGCTCGTCACCTTGGCCACCTTCGGCGAATAGGAGCTATCGATGATCCGCGGAGGTGAGCCTTGGAAGAATACACAAATCCTCTTCACTCTCGGTCTCGTCTTTCTCTGCGGAGCCATAGCCGGCGCTCTCGTCTATCGTGCCTCCTCCCAACCTGTCAAAGCCGTCTCCTGGAACGATAACAGTAAGGAGGTTACCCTCAACCGCCTCCAGAAAGAGCTTCAGCTCACCCCCGATCAAACCGCCGAAATTGAAACCGTACTGGACGATTTCACCATGTACTACCAAATGCTCCAAGCCCAGATGGACGAAGTCCGCGCCACCGGCAAGTCGCGCATGGAACAGGTTCTCAACCAGGAGCAGCGCAAGAAATTCGGCCGGATCATGCACGACTTTCGCGATAAGCAGATCCGCTAGCCTGCACGAGCGTTAACGCTGCCATGGCCGCCGTCTCCGCCCGCAGGACGAGCGAGCCTAACGACGTAGCCACCCACCCGGCCTCGGCAATTGCCGTCGCCTCACGCTCCGCCCATCCCCCCTCCGGACCCAACAATAGCGTCGCCGCGGTAGGCCGGTCTCTTTCCATCACTTCTAACAGCGGTCGTCCCCCCGGCCTCTCATCCAGCCAAATCCGCGCCCCCTCCACCCCGCCCAGTACCTTCCCTAACGAGCCCAACTCCCTCACCTCGGGGACCCGCATTCGCCTGCACTGCTGACTCGCCTCCATGGCGATCCGTCGCCACCGCTCCGCCCGCTTCGGCGCCGCCCGCTCCAAGCCATGTTCGCTCCGTTCCGTCACCAACGGCTGAATCACTCCCACCCCCAACTCTGTCGCCTTCTCAATCATCCATTCGAAGTGGTCAAACTTGAACAGACTCACGCATAGCGTCACCGGAAATGGCGCCGGCCGCGGCTCCAATTTTTCGATCACCCGAAAGGTCACGAGCTCCTTTCGCGCCATCTCAATCTCCGCGAGGTATAACTGCTCGTTGTCGGAGATCTCAAAAACCTGCCCTTTTTCCACGCGCAACACCCGCGTCAAATGCTGGGCCATCTCGCCGTGCAATTCGGCTACATCACGTCTTACGGTCGGTACAAAGAAAAGTCGTCGCGCCATGGGAGAATAGGGTTCTTACTATGATTGCGCACCTGCGCGGCACGCTTCTGGAAAAGCATCCGCACCAAGCCATCGTTGAATGTCAGGGCGTCGGCTACGACGTCGCCATTCCTGTCTCCACGTTTACCCGCCTCCCCGACCCCGGCCTCGAAGTCCGCCTCCGCATCTACACGAGCGTTCGGGAAGATGCCATCCAACTCTTCGGCTTCTTCACCCCCGAAGAAAAACAGCTCTTCGAAAAACTCATCTCCGTCTCCGGCATCGGCGCCAAACTCGCCCTCACCGCCCTCTCCGGCCTACCCCCCGCCGATCTCGCCGCCGCCATCCGGGGCGGGGAAGTCACCCAACTCACCCGCATCCCCGGCGTCGGCAAAAAAACCGCCGAACGCATGATCCTCGAACTCCGCGACAAACTCGACCTCCTCCTCCCCAGCGCTGGAGCCAAATCCATCCCCGTCTCGCTCCTATCCCCCCTCGATGCCGACATCGTCTCCGCCCTCGTCAACCTCGGCTCCCCCCGCCCCGCCGCCGAAGCCGCCGTCCGCAAGGCCCGCACCACCGTCACCGGTGACGACTTCGAAACCCTGTTCCGCAAGTCTCTCGAGCTCGTCAGGTAACCCATGTCCAACCGCAAAGTCACCGCCGGCACCCAGGACGAAGAAGATAAGAAATTCGAGTCCGCCCTCCGCCCCCGCCGCTTGGCCGATTTCACCGGCCAACCCAAGCTCAAAGAAAACCTCGCCATCGCCATTGAAGCCGCCCGCCAACGCGGCGAAGCCATGGACCACGTTCTACTCTACGGCCCCCCCGGACTCGGCAAAACCACCCTCGCCCAACTCATCTCCCAGGAACTCGAAGTCGCCTTCGAACAAACCGCCGCCCCCATCCTCCAGAAAAAACTCGACCTCACCGGCGTCCTGACGAACGTCCAAGCCCGCCAGGTCTTCTTCATCGACGAAATCCACCGCCTTCTCCCCGACGTCGAAGAGATCCTCTACTCCGCCCTTGAAGATTTCCGCGTCGACATCATGGTCGGCACCGGACCCGGCGCCCGGACTCATTCCCTCCCCATCCAACGCTTCACCGCCGTCGGCGCCACCACCCGCCAGGGTCTCATCTCCGCCCCCCTCCGCGGCCGCTTCGGCCTCGTGCTTCGCCTGAACCACTACAACGAAGAAGACCTCACCGCCATCGTCCTCCGCTCCGCCCGCCTCATGGAACTTACGATCGCCGCCGACGCCGCCGGCGAAATCGCTCGCCGCGCCCGCGGCACCCCCCGCATCGCCAACCGCCTCCTCCGCCGCGTTCGCGACTATGCCCAAGTCCGCGCCAACGGCGACATCACCTTCCCCGTCGCCATGACCGCCCTCGACCTCCTCGAAGTCGACCGCTTCGGCCTCGATGAAATCGACCAAAAAATCATGCTCACCATCCTCGACAAGTACGCCGGTGGCCCCGTCGGCATCAACACCATCGCCGCCTCGATCGACGAAGAGTCCGCCACCATCGAAGAGGTCTACGAGCCCTACCTCATGCAACTCGGCTTCCTCGACCGCACCCCCCGCGGCCGCGTCGGCACCCGCCGCGCTTTCGACTATTTCAAGATCGCCCCCCCCGCCGCCGGCCCGCAAAACTCACTCTTTTGATCACCTCCTACCTCGGTCTCGGCTCCAACCTCGGCGACCGCCGCGACCATCTCGATTTTGCCCTCGCCGAACTCCGCCCCGCCCGCGTCTCACCCTTCTATGAAACCGCCCCCCTCGGCTACCTCGACCAATCCCCGTTCCTGAACTGCGTCTGCGAAATCCAAACCGGGCTCTCTCCCTGGGCCCTCCTCCACGAAATCCACCGCATCGAAAATCTCCGCCACCGTCTCCGCCCCTTCCCCAACGCCCCCCGCACTCTCGATATCGATATATTGCTATATAGCAATATCGTCATCGTTTCCCCCCGCCTCACCCTCCCTCATCCCCGCCTCCGCCAACGAGCTTTCGTCCTCGCCCCCCTCGCCGATCTCCTCCCCGCCTATCGCCCCCTACTTGCGCAACTTCCCTACCAGCAGGTCACCCGGCTGGAATAGCCCGTAGAGGCGCTCTCTCCGCCAACCTCGGCTTCCGCGTCCCCCAGGGCATCAGGATCGCGATGAATAGCCCTCCCAAAAACTTTGTGCCCTTCGATTGGCGAAATCTGCCGCAAAGCACGCCACCAGCGCAAATGGAATCACCCCCGGCCCGAACAACTCCACCGCCATCACGGTACTCGCCAGCGGAGCTTTGGTCGCCGCGCCGAACACCGCCACGAATCCCAACCCCGCCAGCCAACTCATCGGCACCCCCAACGGCCCGCTCATCGCGTTCCCCAACGTCGCCCCCACAAAAAATAACGGCGTCGCCTCCCCCCCTCGAAACCCGCTCCCCACCGTCACTGCCGTCAACGCCAACTTCACAACCCAATCCCACGCCCCCGCGGGCCCGCCAAAAGCTGCCGAAATCTTCTCGACCCCTAATCCCGAAAACTCCCACGCCGAAGTGCTATAGAGCACTCCCGCCACGATCACCCCGCCCACCACCACCGGCACATACCGCCTCACCACGTCCACCGCCAAGTGGTAGCCCCAAGCCGCCAGTCCAAACGCGACCCCGCCCACCGCCGCCCACCCTACAGCCCACCACTCTGGATATGCCGAAATCCGATACACCGTATGGTGCGCCCCCCAACCCTGCGCCACCCAGTCCCCCAAAAACGCTCCCACCAAACAAGCCCCGACAGCCCCTCGCCCCGCCACCTCCTGCGCAAACAGAAACCCTGCCCACGGCGTCCCAAACACGCTCCCAAACCCCGCCGCGATCCCCACTCGCAAGTCTGCCTTCACCGCCCCTGCCAAAGCCGCCCCCGCCTGCACGGCCGTGCCTTCCCGCCCTGCCGACCCCCCACACACATGCGTCAGAAACGTGCCCAACAATACCGCCGGTACCATCCGCC
>JBKJLJ010000461.1:0-7852 GCA_046597015.1 Bryobacteraceae bacterium | reverse complement strand
GGCCGCCCGGCCATCCAACTTCATCCGCGACATCATTATTAACGATATCGCCGCCGGAAAAAACGACGGCCGCGTCCACACCCGCTTCCCTCCCGAGCCCAACGGCTACCTCCACATCGGTCACGCCAAATCCATCTGCCTCAACTTCGGCCTCGCCCGCGAGTTCAACGGCAAATGTAACCTCCGCTTCGACGACACCAACCCCTCCAAAGAAGAAACCGAATTCGTCGACTCCATCATGGAAGACGTCCGTTGGATGGGATTCGAATGGGACGCCCTCTTCTACGCCTCCGATTACTTCGACCAACTCTACGCCTGGGCCGTCCAACTCATTAAATCCGGCAAAGCCTACGTCTGCGATCTGACCTCCGAGCAGGTCCGCGCCACCCGCGGCACTACCACCGAACCCGGTACCCCCAGCCCCTTCCGCGACCGCTCCATCGCCGAAAACCTCGATCTCTTCGAACGCATGCGCGCCGGCGAATTCCCCGACGGCGCTCGCACCCTCCGCACCAAAATCGACATGGCCTCGCCCAACTTCAACATGCGCGACCCCGTCATGTACCGCATCCTCCACGCCCACCACCACCGTACCGGCGACAAGTGGTGCATCTACCCGATGTACGATTACACCCACGGCGAAAGCGACTCCATCGAAGGCATCACCCACTCCATCTGCACCCTCGAATTTGAGGACCACCGCCCCCTCTATGACTGGTACGTCGAAAACCTCGGCATCCATCACCCCCAACAGATCGAGTTCGACCGCCTGAACGTCACGAACACCCTCCTCAGCAAACGAAAGCTCCTCCTCCTCGTGCAGAAGGGCCTCGTCTCCGGCTGGGACGATCCCCGCATGCCTACCCTCTCCGGTCTCCGCCGTCGCGGCTACACCCCGGAAGCTCTGCGCACCTTCTGTGCCAACGTCGGCGTCTCCAAAACGAACGGCGTCATCGAACTCGGTCTCCTCGAACACTTCCTCCGCGAAGACCTCAACAAACGCGCCCTCCGTGCCATGGCCGTCCTCGATCCCCTCAAGGTCGTCATCACCAACTACCCCGCCGACCTTACCGAGCACATGGAAGCGGTCAACAACCCCGCCGACGACTCCGCCGGCAACCGCTCCGTGCCCTTCACCCAAATCATCTACATCGAGCAAGACGATTTCCGCGAAGTTCCGCCCAAAAAATACTACCGTCTCTCCCCCGGCACGGAAGTCCGCCTCCGCTACGCGTACTTCATCACCTGCCAAGCCGTCATCAAAAACGAGGCCGGTGAGATCGTCGAGATCCACTGCACCTACGATCCCGCCTCCCGCGGAGGCAACTCCCCCGACGGCCGTAAAGTGAAATCCACCATCCACTGGGTCTCCGCCGCCCACGGAGTCCAGATCGAAGCCCGTCTCTACGACCAACTCCTTCTGGAAACCACCGGGGACGAAACCGCTGACTCCGATTTCACCTCCCAACTGAATCCCCAATCCCTAGTGATCCCGCCGAAAGCGATCGCTGAACCCAGCGTCGCCGCCGCCCCCGCCGGAACCAAGTATCAGTTCGAACGCGTCGGCTACTTCACCGTCGACCCCGACTCCACCCCAGCGAAACCGGTATTCAACCGAACCGTCCAACTCCGCGACACCTGGGCCAAAATCGACAAAGCCCAAACTACCTAAGCCGCGCGAGTCGCTCCAAGTTCGCCCAAGTCAAAGCCTCATCCTTCAGTTCAGCCAACGGCCCGATCTGCTCTCGAACGTGCGCCCAATCGAAACACCCAACCTGTCGACGAATTACCCCCTCGGCATCCTGCAGATCCAAGGCCCGGCCAGCGAAGAGCTTCATTACAACCAAGTCCTCGGCTGAACACGTCCGCAACCGAACTCCCTCCTCAAACTCAAAATATGTCGATCGCCCCACCGTCATCGCCTCAAACGGCAGCGCCCCCAGCGAGACATCAATCCCTACCCCATTCCCCGCCTGCAACAATAACACCCGGCTCCGCAAAGCAAATTCATACGCGTCCGGCAGCCGCCCAACGAACTCTCCCAAAAGTGCGCTAACAAATCGCTCCTCGCCCCCGAAGCCAACCATCAACGTCAAATCCACATCCCGGGTAACCCGCGGCTCTCCCCAACGCAAAACTGCCACTCCCCCAATAAAACAACTCCCCCAACTTCGCGATTCACAGAACTGCTGCACCTCCTTAGCTGCCTCAAAAATACCAATCATCGCAGCTTCGCAAACAACGCCTGCATCTCCACCATCCCCGATGTAGTACGCACGGGTAGAGCGCGCAGCGCGTACGCAAACGCAGGTGCCAATAACCGCAACGTCTCCGCCGGATCAGCCTCCACCATCTCCCGCCACTTGATCGCCTCTAACTCCGGGCCTGCGGAAGCCCACGTTGCCACCCACCGCTCTCGAAGTTCCCGCTCGTCCATGCCTAATTGTAAACCTCACCTCCGAGCAACAGTAGCCCACGAAGGCTCACGCACACACCTGCAAGCCTTGCCTCCTCCCGACATCGACGCCACTCTCCATCTCGACACGCTTCTCCCCTCCCTACGAAATCCCCAGTCCCGCCCCCATCCCAACCACGTATGTCTCCAAAGGCCCAATCGCCGGAGCCCCTCCCCATTCCTACTCCCCGTTATCACAGCGTCCTCAAACACCGCCGCCGGCTTCCCCGTCGTCACCGTCCAGCGCCAACAACTCATGCCCATTCCCCGTAAACACCCGCGGATGCAAGCTCTTCCCCCCGGCCAATATGCCACCTCCCGAATCGCAACCGGCGTTGCCCCTTACTTCCAAAGCAGCTCACGTTCTCTCGCCCTATCTGCCGTCGAGGCGAATACCGCGCCGCCCCCGCGTCATTGCCAAAGAACGGCGAATCGGTCTAACAACCACAAACCCCAACCATAAAAGGTAGAAAGGTTAACCGCTGCATCGCAGCATCAGAACCCAAGCGTCACCCACCGCGATACAGTGGAATCTATGAGACTTCTCCTCGCCCTCGCCCTCGTCGTCACTGCCAACGCCCAGAACTCCAAACCCTTCCTCGGCCGCTGGGACTTCAACGCCACCCCCGCCACCGGCAAGCCGTACCCCCAGTGGATGGAACTCGTCGAAAAAGACGGCAAAATCCAAGGCCGCGTCCAACCCCGCGGCGGCGGCTGGAAGCCCATCGTCAGCGCCAAACTCGACGCCAACAAACTCACCCTCGCCCTCTCCCCCACCCTAACTTGGGAACTAACCTCCCCTACCCCCGACACCCTTACCGGCGTCGAAAAACGCGGTGCCGACAACGGACCCACCCTCGCCGCCGTCCGCGCCCCCAAACTCGATCGACCCATGCCCAAATCCTGGACCAAACCCAGGCCCATCTTTAACGGAAAAGACCTCACCGGCTGGGAACCCATCGCCAACATCACCAACAACAAATGGGTCGCCCGCGACGGCGAACTCATCAACGACAATCCCATGATCGACGGCAAACGTGGGCCCGCCGCCGCCAACATCAAAACCATCGAGAAATTCCAGGACTTCAAACTCCACATCGAAGTCAACTGCCCCGACCACGGCAACAGCGGCATCTACCTCCGCGGCCGTTACGAAATCCAGGTCGGCACCGAAGGCGGCAAACTCCCCGACCATGAAATGGGCGCCGTCTACAGCCATTACGCCCCGCCCGCCACCGCCCCCCTCAACCTGGGCAAGTGGACCTCCTTCGATATCACCTTCGTCGGACGCCACGTCACCGTCCTCCGCGACGGCAAAATGTACCACGACAACGTCGAGATTCCCGGCCCCACCGGCGGCGCTCTCGATAGCAACGAAGCCGAACCCGGCCCCTTCTTCCTCCAGGGCGATCACTACGGCGTCATTCGCTACCGCAACATCACCATCTCCGTCCCCAAGCCCTAGTCCTTAACGAGCTCCCGAAACCGCTTCATTACCTTCACCACGTATTGACGGGTTTCCTTATACGGCGGTATGCCCCCAAAACGGTCTACCGCCCCATCCCCCGCATTGTACGCTGCCAGGGCGAGAGCCAAACCATTCCTCCGGCTCTCGTACTTCTTCATCAAATAATCCAACAACCGCGCTCCCCCTTCCACGTTCTCCTCCGGCTGATGCGCGTTCACCTTCAAATGCTTCGCCGTCTGCGGCATCAATTGCATTAACCCAATCGCTCCCACCCGGCTCTTCGCCCCCACCTGATAGCCCGACTCTACTTCCATCACCGCCTGAATTAACTCCGGACGCAGATTATGCTTCCCCGCGTTCGGCCCAATCAACCGGGCCACCGGTTCCGGAACATTCTTCCCCACCACCACCCCCGTTGGAGCCACCACCACCGGCGCTGGCGCCACATCGCTCGCGTCAATCATCACCGACTGCCCACCCGACCGCACAAATAACGTCTCTCCCTCGCGGCTCATCTCGTCATACACAATCCTCTGTCCGCTCTTCAAGACCAACACCTGCAACGGTCGCTCCTCCGCCCCTAGATAAATCGAGGCCGCCAAAAACGCGAACATGCAGTTCCGCATGTTCTAATGATCGCCTTCTCCAAATAGAAACTAAATAGACGAAACACCTTAGCTCCAGAATCACTCTCACACTCGGAGTAATCAAAACCAACTCAGATGCGCCTCTTTCTCATAGCAGTTCTCGCACTCGGCACCCTTACCCTCGCCGCCGACGGCAAAGACAAGGATAAACATAAAGGAAAGGGCCATGAAAAACACGACGAAGACCACGGCCCAAGTCCCAGCCAGGTCTACTTCCGGCCAGCCGATGTCGTCGTCATCAATCGCTACTACACCGCCCAGCCCCTACCGCCCGGCCTCCAAAAGAAACTAGCCCGCAATGGCACCCTTCCCCCGGGCTGGCAAAAACGCTATCGCCCCTTCCCCGCCTACGTCGAATCCCAGCTCCCCCCCATCTGTAACACCTGCTCCCGCGGCTACTATGACGATTACGCCGTAGTCTTCGACAAACGCACTGCCATCATCCACGACATCACCAAAGTCACCGCCGATATCCTACGCCGGTAACCGGCCGGTGCCACATCCAACCAACCAAAACCAACCCCAACAAACTCAATCCCCCGCCCAACAAAGCCGACCACGGGCGATACACCATCTCTATCCGGTGTTCGCCCTTCTCCACCACTACCCCCCGCAAAGCCCCATAAACCTCCAAAATCTCCACTGGCTTCCCATCCACCTTCGCCGTCCAACCAGGGAAATAGGTGTCCGACAACACCACCAAACCCCGGCATCCCACCTTCACCTCCATGCGCACCCGGTTCGGACTCGCCAACGGAACCAACCGTCCCTCCTCCTCCCCCGCGCAACTTTCGAGCACCGGCGGCGCTCCTAACACCAGCGCCTCCTGCTGAGCCACAAAGTCCGCCGCCTCCAACCGCATCCGCAAATGAGCGTACGAAGGAACCTGCGTCACCTTGTGCACCGTCCAAACCCGCGGCAGCGCCATCGGATTCCGATACACGTTCACCCCGCTCTCCCCCGCCAACGCCAACACCAACTCCGGCCGCGACGGAGTCTTGCTCACGTAGTAATTCGCCCCAAACAAATCCTGCGTCCGCGGCCGATGTCGCTCGAGCTCCACTAAGTTCGTCGTCCCGCTCGCCACGTACCCCGAAGTCGTCGGGATCCCATGCCAATCCCCAAAGTTGTATGGCACATCCGCATCAGCCACCTCCACCCGCAAAGGCTGCGCCTGCCCCCGCAAGAAATTAACAATATCCCCATGGTGAAATAGCCTCTCCAAGTGCCCCGGCCGCTTCTCCCCCACCCGGCTCGCCATCGCCGCCCCAATTACACTCCCCATCTCCATAGTCACCATCAACACCACCGCCACTCCCAACCAACCCCGCGGCACCGTCCCCGCCCGCCAACCCGCCACCAGCACTGCCCCCAACGTTGCCATCAGCGCCGTCAACATCGCCCCATTCGAAACCTGACCCACCCCTAAACTCAACGCTCCGTAGAGTACACCGCCAATCCCCGCCCACCCCGCGATCGTCCACCCCAACCACCCGCTCGACCGTCGCCCCAAAGCATCAAACCCAAACGCCACCAGCGGCGCAACCCCAAAGCTAAACAACGCCAGCGCCCGCGCCGGAACCCGCGCCTTCCCAAAAACCGGCAACATCGCATACAAAACACCATGCAGGAAGTTGCTCGTCGCCAAAGCCAGAAACAGCCCCGCCAACGCCACCATCACCACCATCCGCACCTGCGGACGCCGCCGCCATCCGTGGTAAACCCCCAGCAACGCCAGTCCAAACGCCACAATCCCGATGAACGGCGTCACATGAACCTCCGGCCGCGGAGTCACAATCCCCAATACCGCCGTCGGGGTCCACGAAAAATCCTGATGCACCTGGTACGGAATCGGCGCATTCCACGCAATCGGATCCGCCATCCCCGCCCACCGCTTCGCCAGCGGAGCGTACTCCTGCGCCGGCACAATCTGCCCCCCCGCAATCAAAAAGAGCGATAGCCCCGCCACCACCGCCAACCGCCACTCCGCACCTCGCCCAACCGCGACCATCCAAACCCCCGCCACCACGACCGTCGAATAAATCGGCACCTCATGGTGACCGCTTAGCCAAGCCACCCCCAACAAACCTCCCGACATCGCCGCGCTGAACAGCGCCCTCTCCCCCCGCAACGCCCGAAACAAAAACAGGAACACCAGCGGTAGCCATAACGCCCCGTTCAAAATCTGCGGCCAATCCGTACTCCCCAAAAACCCCCCGAACGAAAACACCGCACCCGCCAACACCGCCGCCGCCCGGCTCCGCCCCCAATCCCGGCAAAGCAAATAGCAAAAGAACGCCGCCTGAAAATGGATCAGCACGTAATACCAATGGACCACGTTCACATTCAGCTTCCCCTCCCGAAAGGGAAACAATCCCAACAACCAGTTCGCCGGATACGCCGCCCCCGTCACCTGTCCCAAAAACGGCTGCCCGATCCAGTGATTCGGATCCCACAGCGGAAACCGAAAATGCCGCCACTCACTCGCCTGAAACTGCAACCGTGGCAAATCCAAATTCGCCAAATCAGGACTGTCCAAAAACGTATACTGATTCGTCAACGTCAGCTTCCAATAGAAGCCCACACACAACAAAAACAGCAGCAGCGGCGCACCAAGTTTCCGTATCATCGTCGACCTCTACTGTAGCTCCCTAGCCTATGACACCATATTCCCTATGCCCACCCGACGCCAATTCCTCGCCGCCCTCGCCCCCTCCCCCCGGCCCAACATCCTCTTCGTCATGACCGACGACCAAGCCGTCGCCCTCATGAGCTGCTACGGCAACAAAATCCTCAAAACTCCCAACATGGACCGCCTTGCCGCAGAAGGCGTCCGCTTCTCGAACGCCTTCGTCACCAACTCCCTCTGCGCCCCCTCCCGCGCCTCTTGCCTCACCGGCACCCTCTCCCACGTCAACAAAGTCTTCGGCAACTCCGAACGCAAAGATGCCATCGAAACCATGGACCCCACGGTCCCCACCTATCCCGAACTCCTCCAAAAGGCCGGCTACCGCACCGGCATCGTAGGCAAGTGGCACCTCAGCCACAACCCCCGCGGGTTCGACACCTGGCGCGTCCTCCCCGGCCAAGGGGTCTATCTCAACCCCGAGTTCATCGAAAACGGCCAACGCAAAAAATACCCCGGCCACGTCACCGACATCACCACCGATATGGCCCTCGAGTTCCTCTCCCAAGCCGACCCCCGGCCCTTCTGCCTCATCTACCAACCCAAGGGCCCTCACCGCCCCTTCACCCCCTGCCCCCGTCACGCCGGCCTCTTCT
>JBKJLJ010000095.1:0-4016 GCA_046597015.1 Bryobacteraceae bacterium | reverse complement strand
TTCGCTCATCCGAACCTGTTCCATACGCCCAAGCTGCCGGGCATGGGGGACGTCAATTGGGGTAAGTTTTTCAGCGTGCTTACGGAGACGGGTTACAATGGCGCGGTGTGCATCGAGGTGGAAGATCGGGCGTTCGAGGGTTCGCTCGAGAACCGAAAAGCGTCTTTGGTGCAGAGCGGGCGATATCTGAAAAACTTTATTCCATAGACATCTATGCTGACTCTCCGCCCCGCCCACATGGACGCCTTTCGTGCTGACCGGATTTTGCGGTTCGAAGCCGCGCTGGTGAAGACCGTGACGGCTCTTTTCCCCGCCGAGGCCGCCAGCATCGGTCCGGCGAACCTGCCGGATATGGTTCATCAGGCTGTGGGCGCAGCGCAGTTATTGCAACTGGATGATGATTTCGCCATCAGGCACTTCGTGTTTCTATCCGTCGCGTTTCAACCCGATTTTCTGACGGCCAAGAAAACGAAGTGGATGGCTGACTTCCTGGATGACGAAGCCAGTTCGCCCGAGACCCGAATTCTTTCTCTCTTCGAAGCGATGGGGCGGATCCGTCGCTACCACCCGTTTCTAGCCATCGTCCAAGCGCCACCTCCGCCGGATAGTCCGCCAAAAGCCTAAGGTCCCATGTCCACTCAACTCGCACTTCCTTGCCAAGCTCAGAACATAAAGGGTCGGATTGAAGTCCGAGTCAAGCGCCGCAACCCCAGTAAGAAGAAGGGCACGGTCGGCAAACAGTTGCCCGATATCCGGCTCGAACTGCGAGAGGTTGGCAGTACCGCCTTGCTGGCGACATCCAAGTCAAAGGGCAAGAAAGATTGCGCGGTATTTGATCATAATATCGATCCGGCTAAGCAGTACGATGTAAAGGCCATTATGAAGACCGGGCGATCGTCAACGACGACGACCACGGGCTTCGGGCCGGTCCAACGGTTGGGTACGATCCGGAAGACGAACTACCGCACGGCGCAGATCGAAATCTGGCTCCATCAGTATGAATATCAGATCAAAATAAAGCTCGGCGACGTCGACTCGATCTTTGCGAATGCCAAGAACACCCGGCTTGGCCGTATGGAGCGTCTACAGGTGCTCGGACTCCTTCCCCGTCCGCTCGACCACAGCGAGGTGGGAGTCTGCTTCGACTATGTCTGGGGAACTTATATGAAGCGCCTCGTCTCTGGTTCCGACGATGCTGGGACGCAAGCCGGTATCACCGACGGCGCGATTGACACCGAGATTGAAAAATGGCTGAAGGAGTTTCTCGTCGAGAAGTCGGAGTTCCCCGACCCGGGCGCCTTTGCGAAGATTCGCGCGTCGGGCGACTATCGAGTGTTCCATCGCGATTTCGACGACAAGTACTTTAAGGAGCCGGAATTCACGCTCGCCCGCGGCATTCGTTACGACGTGGAGCAGCGCTTCGTGAGAGCCAATCCGGCCATCGGCAAGATTCCGTTGACCGTGGTTCTGGAACGCCGGGAGGAGAATAGCACCGACCCTTGGGCAGCCGCTCCGAACAGAACCGTAAAGGTCCAACTGATCCCGACCGATGCGCTGCCTGGCTACAGCGGGCCCGGTGGGGCGCAGGATCTCGTCGGTGCCACAACGTGGACGGCACAAGTGACCGGCGGGCCGATCCGCGCGGTCGCCGGGAAGGAACTGAAGAACTCCCGCAAGGCTAAGAATGGCGGCCCGGGGCCGCTAGGCTATTTGAAGCGCCATGTCACCGAGCGCAAGGGCGATCCCGCGTTTGTGAAGCCGAACAAGAACGATCCGCAGAAGGATAACGTGTGGGTTGAGTTCGGCGGCAAGCGCCGCATGGCCACTGACATGCGGAACGTCACCACCGCGGGCACTACAGAGAACGTTTTCAGCCTGAACGATTTGGGCCAATTTCGAACCAAAAACGCCCTCGTTCCCGCAGCAGCGGCGGGAGACCTGGAGACCGATCCGTACTGCGTCAAACTCACGACGAATGCTAACGGAGTGGCGGGCGTCATCTTCGCTCCGTCTCTGATTGGCGGCGATCGCTACAAGCTTCGCACTTACTTCAAATCTTCGAAGAAACCGGAATGCGAGGCGACGACGGGGACGATGGTGCGCTGGCGCACGCTGCGCATTGCGCGTAGTCTGTCGGTTACTCCGCCCGGGGCGAAGGCGGGCCTGCACGCGACCATTAAGAGTGAGTTGGAGGCGTATTACGGCGAGTGCGACCACAAGACGATGCGCTATTGCGGGGAGTGCCTGCTGCGCGAGGGCACCGTCGTCGAGATGGATTTCAAAGGCTTTTTGACGAAGGAGTTCTCGAAGTCTTACTGCGAGATTCTGGTCGACAAGACGGCCGTTAAGCCCGCCCACGAAGTGATCACCAAGGCCTGTCTGGATCGGGCTGTCGCGGCGTTGCAACTAGAGCAGGAGAACGGCGACCAGCAGGGTGGGATCGTCGAATGGAACGAGTCTTTCCGGCAGAACGCGGGCACTGTGGTGGGTTCTTTAAAGGGCAAAGGCACCATTATGCCCAGGACCGTGAAGGTTATGGTAGTGATTGGGGGCGCTACGTCGATTACGCTGACCGACGACGGCGCAGGGAACTTTACCGGTACCGGGAAACAGCCAATACAAGGCCAAGTGTTCCGCGGCATCGGGACCATCGACTATGGCACAGGCGCTTTCAATATCACTTTTCAGGAGGGGGTCCCTCCCGATGCCACGGTCAAACTTTTCTACAAACTGCGGGTTGCACTCGACCTGCAAAGCCTGATCTACTGGGCGGACAATTCGCCGTTTCTTTTCAACATCCATACTCCGCAGGCTTACAACAGCATCGTCGATCCGACGGAGTTTACAAAAATACCGACTCAGTATTCGGTTGAGAAGGAAGCTTTGGGAACAGGAGACGGTGTCCAGATCAAGTTCGAAAAGCAGCTTCCGGACGGCTTGATCTTCCATAGGGTCCAACTCGACGGTGCCGATTTAAAAGAAAAGGTGGTCGCCGAGCTAAGCGTTACGTCTAAATTGACGGTCTTTGACACCGAAGCGCTCGTCCAGGAGTTTGCGTTTGATACGAACAACGTGGCCACCGGCATCTTTACGACTACACTGGCAGAAGATCCGGCACCTTCGAGCCTCATGATTGTAGTGTCCTCGCTTGGCAAGGCGGCCAAGCCGGAGGACCGGGCGCAAAATGACGTCGCTATTGTCCGGCGCAATGGGATCGCGCAGCTCACCGGGACTCAACGGGGCCTCGCGGTTACGTGGGACGGGCCAACCAGGAGGCTGACTGTGACTTATGGCCAGGAAGGAGCTGACAGCCTTTCGGCGATTAAGATCAAATATTCAAAACCCAAGGCTCTCCCGGCGGATCAAAAGCTGACGATCGATTACACGGTCGCCTCAATCTACGACAATACGAACCCCAAGCCCGTGGCTGGCGGATTAGGCCGTCCGGGCAGCCAACTGGATGCTCACTTGGCGAAGATGATCAGCTTCTACCTGATGATCAAGCTGATTCGTGCGATCGACGGCGACAATGGTGGATTCATGCCGGGCCTGATCGGCCTGCAGGCACCGCTCCGGGATACATGGTCCTCGATCTACGACCCCAACGGGCTCCATCAAGGCAAGGGACCCTGCAACGGCTTTTTTGTTTTCTACGGGAACCGTTGGCGGAACGCGCCGGTCGACGACCTCAATACGTTCGACCAGATTTCCCTGCACGAGATGAGTCACTGTTTGTATCTGAACCACTTCCCGTCCGGCAATCCGTTCGGGAACGGGTCCCGGGCGGATCTTCACGACATGTTCGATAACTGCATGATGGGCTACGGCAAAAACGAGTCCGATCTGTGCGGAAAGTGCGTGGCCGCCTTCATGGGCGTCAACACGAGCGATGCCCGCTTGGGGACATGGAATGGCACCTCGTATGTGAAGAACGATTCAGCGCTCACGACGGCCCAGGAGGACATCAATACGCCAACGGACAAAAAGCACGTCGAGCCCCCACTGCTGGCCGCGCC
>JBKJLJ010001031.1:0-8070 GCA_046597015.1 Bryobacteraceae bacterium | reverse complement strand
GTCGCTTCCGCCTGGCCCAGCGAACAACTCCGATGGGCGTAGAATGTCGGAATGCGCTTTCTGCTTTTTCTGTGCGTCGCCAGTTCGCTGGCGGCGCAGCCGACCTATGACCTGCTGCTGAAGAACGGCACCGTCATTGACCCTAAGAATAATTTGAACGCCCGCCGCGATGTCGCCATCAGCGGCGGGAAGATCGCGGCGGTGGAAGCCTCCATCGACGCCGCCAAGGCCAAGAAGGTGATCGACGTGGCGGGCATGTACGTGGCCCCTGGCTTTATTGATCTGCACGTCCACGTCTTCTACGGGGACGGCGCCAGCTATAGTGATGGCGGAATGAGCGTATTGCCGGACGCCTTTTCGTTCCGCAGCGGTGTGACGACCATGGTGGACGCCGGGACCGCCGGATCGAAGAACTTTGAAGTCTTCAAGAAACGGATCATCGATCGCTCGAAGACCCGCGTGCTCTCCTTCGTCAATATCGTCGGGGCCGGCATGGGCGGGACGGTGGAACAGAACCAGAGCGACATGGACCCCGCCCCGCTGATCGCGTTGGCCAAGAAGTATCCCCAGATCATCGTCGGCGTGAAGACCGCCCATTATGCCGGTCCCGAGTGGACGGCGGTGGACAATGCCGTGAAGGCGGGCAACGGCGCCAACATCCCCGTGATGGTGGACTTCGGCGCGTTCCGGTTGGATCGTCCGCACGAAGAGTTGATCACGAAACGGCTGCGCCCGGGCGATATGTACACCCACATGTACCTGCCGGCCGTGCCGATGTTCGATAAAGAGGGCAAGGTTCGGCAGTATCTGCTCGACGGCCGGAAGCGTGGGGTACTGTTTGACGCTGGCCACGGCGGCGGCAGCTTTGTGTTCCGCTATGCGGTCCCGGCGATCAAGCAGGGCTTCATCCCGGATTCCATCTCGACCGACTTGCATGCTTCGTCCATGATCGGTGGGATGAAGGACATGACCAATGTCATGTCGAAATTCCTGAATATGGGAATGAATCTGGAGCAGGTAATTCGGGCGTCGACCTGGCATCCCGCACGGCAGATTAAGAGGACGGAACTAGGCAATTTGAGCGTGGGAATGACGGCAGACGTGGCCGTATTCTCCGTGCAAAAAGGGAAGTTTGGGTTCACGGACGTTTACGGCGCCAAGCTCGAAGGGACGCAGATGATCACGTCCGAGTTGACCTTTAAGGGGGGCAAAATGTACTGGGATCTGAATGGAACATCCCGCCAAACCTGGGATAAATTGCCGAAAGACTACACGCCGCAGGCCGATTGGACTTGGGACGGCACCGTGTCTGAGGGAGTACGAGGCAGGAAATAGCTTGCTAGAGTCGTAGGGATGAAGCGTACTCTCGCACTCTTACTTTTATTTGCAGGTTCAGGATTCGCGGCTCTCAGCCGCGAGCAAAAACTCCTCGACTTTACTGTCTTAGCTCAAACTTACGCGGCCAATTACGGGCCGTATCACTGGAAACTCCAATCTATCAAGTTTGATTTGATGGACCTGAAACCCTGGCTGGCCAAGGTGGAAGCGACCAAGAACGATATCGAGTTCATGGAAGTGCTTTTCGACTATGTAGCCAGCCTGGACGACGCCCACGATTCCATTGCCTTCCCGGCGTCGTTCCGCGCATCGCTTGGATTCGGGGTGGATCTGTATGAAGGTAAGGCTCTGATTGACAGCATCAGCCGGACGACTCTGCCGATGTCCCGCTTTGAAGCGCAGATTGGGGACGAGCTAGTTTCTATCGACGGCAGGCCAGTGATGACGCTGATCGGCGAGCTCAAGAAGTACTACGTGGCGGCGAACCCCCGTTCGACCAACCGGCTGACTGCGGGTTTACTAACGTTTCGGCCCCAGAGCTTCATTCCGAGCGCCGGACTGATTGGCGATACCGCGGAAGTAGAGATTAAGCGGGCGAGCGGCGACGTCGTGAAGATCACGCTACCGTGGGTGAAGACCGGGACGGCCCTCACCGACCTGGGCCGCGTACCGATTGCCCGGGGCGGGGGAAAGGTGGGCCCGCGGGCCTTGGCGTTGGAAGACGATTCCATTCCGCCCTATATGCAGCCGCTGCTGCCGTTGCTGAATGCGCGGCTCCCGCAGGACGAGCGGACGGTGTTGAACTTCGGCAGCCCGGTGCCGATCTACGGCTTGCCGGCAGGCTTCCGGCTACGGTTGGCGGGCGGGGCGAACGAGTTCTTCGTAAGCGGCACGTATATTGCCGAGGGCAAGACGATCGGTCTCATTCGGATCCCGAGCTACAGCCCGCCCAGTTCGGCCTTGATGACGCAGATCTTTGAACGGGAGATCGCTTTCTTCCAAGACAACACGGATGGCCTCGTGATTGATGAGATGCGGAACCCGGGCGGCAGTGTGGCGTTTGGGGAAGCGCTGTTGCAACGGGTGATTCCCACGCCGTTCCGGACGCTTGGCTTTGAAATCCGGGCGACGAACTCCTGGGTCCAGCGGTTCGCCCAGAGCGTCTCCATTGCCCGGCAACTGGGCTTCGAGCAATGGATTATCAACCAGCTGGAAGCGAACTATAAGGACGTTTTGCAGGCGAACAAGGAAGGGGGGCGGACGGGTCCGATCTCGCTCAACAGCACCGGGTCGCTGATGCTGCAGCCGGCGGCGGTCGTCTACCGGAAGCCATTGATCGTGCTGGTGGACGAGTTGTCGGCCTCTGGCGGCGACGCCTTCCCCGCGGTGATTCAGGATGCGGGCCGGGGCAAGATCGTCGGCTGGCGGACGATGGGTGCGGGCGGCAATGTGGTGCAGTACGATATGACGATGTTCTCAGAGGTGTTTGGCTCGGTGACCCAATCGCTGATGGTTCGGCGGGAGCCGATCGTGACGGCGGAGTATCCGACGGCGCCTTATGTCGAAAATATCGGCGTTCGGCCGGACGTGGAGATCGACTATATGACGCGGGATAACCTGATGAATCGGGGCACGGCGTTTGTGGCGGCGTTCACGAAGGTGATGCTCGAACAGATCGCGGCCGGGAACTAAATGCAAAGAGGGCCTGCCGGTTGGCGGGCCCTCTTTGGTTTGGGGTTGATGCTTCGATTAGAAGCTGTAGCGAAGGCTGAGCTGGAGGTTGCGCTCGCTGCTCTTGCCGGTGACTTTGCCGAAGGTGGCGGCGGTGGGGTTGGTGTCCACGCCACCCCAGTTCGGGTGGTTGAGCCAGTTGAACGCTTCGGCCTTAAAGGTCACGGATTGGCGTTCGGCAAAACGGAACGCCTTCTGCGCCGCGAGGTTCCAGTTCTGGAAGCCCGGGTTGTTGAAGGAGATCGAGTTGCGGTTTTGGTTGGGGAAGGTGCCGTTGGCCGGGCGGGTGGCCAGGGCAGTGGTTCCGTTGGTCGTGGGGAAGTAGAAGTTCGGCTCCCCAGTGTAGTTGCCGGCGGCGGTGATGTGACTGAACTGCCGACCGGAATTATCCGGAGTGAAGTTCAGGTTCCACGGCTTTCCATTGGTGGAGCCGATACCGAGGTAGTCGTCACCGTTGCCGATGGTGATGGGGGTGCCGGTCTGCCACTGGTTGACGGCGTTCAACTGCCAACCGCCCGCGAGAAACCTTACACCTCTGTTCGTACCCTGACCATTGAAGAACGGGAGTTCCCACACAACGCTGGCCACGGCGATGTGGCGAGTGTCGTTAGCGGACTTGCCCCAGTTCAACTGCTGGTTGTAGACGTCGATGAAGCCATCGCGAGGGCCGGAGTTGTTGTCCATGGTCTTCGACAGCGTGTAAGAGAAGCTGTAGAGGAGACCCTTGGTGAAGCGGCGATTCGCTTCGATCTGCAGACCGTTGTAGGTGCTGCGACCGGAGTGCTCGAGCATCGGGATGTTGGCGAAACCCTTGAAGGGGCGGAGGAAGTTTACGTTAGCGCCAGCGTTAGCGGCCTGGAACGTGGTGCCGGTGGGCAACTGGTTCAGATCGCGTTCGCGGGCAAGGAAGAGGCCGGTGGTGCCGACGTAGCCGACTTCGAGAGTGGTCGAAAGGCCGATTTCACGCTGGTAGGTCGCATTCCACTGGTAGGACCGGGGAATCTTGTACACGCGATCGATGGTCATGAAGAACTGGGGGAAGTTTACGCGGGTCGCGCCACCAGGCTGGTCGGCGGAACCGTTGGTAACGGAGGCCATGGGCTGGAAGGGCGGGTTGCCACCGAGGAAGACCGAGTCATAGACGCCGGGGCGGGCCATGAAGCCGCCGAAGCCCACGCGAACGACCTGCTTCGTCGTGACCGAATAGGCGAGTCCTAAACGGGGCATGACGTTGAACTGATGGGGCGACGGGTAGCCGTTGCCACCGTCGAGCAGGTTGTTGTAGAGGCCCGAGTCGATGGCAGGGACGCGGCCCTTGCCGGCGTCAGGGAACGATTTTCCCGGAATGCGGACTCCGTTGAAGCGGTTGCCGCTGAGGACGTTGCCGGAGGTGCGGTCGAGCACGGCGGCTTGAGCGGGATCATAGTTCTTCGGATCGAAGTAGGCCATGTTACCCCAGAGGGACTTGTAATAGCCGGTCTGGAAAGTGCCACGGACGCCGAGTTCGAGCTTCAGCTTCTGGCTAACGCGCCAGGAATCCTGAGCGAAGACCTCGAACATGTTGCCTCGATACGGCGTGTAGCTGCGCGGACCGATTTCGGCGTAGGCGGAGAAGAGGCCGAGGGCCGCATTCGCAAGGCCGGTTCCGGAGCCGGGAGCGCCGCCAGGACGAACGTCGTTGAATTCAAAACGGCCATTCTGGTTGTTGGTGCCGCCGGGGACGCCGGAGACGTTGATCTGGTCGAAGTCGTTCTGACCGGACCGTTCGAAAATCGCGCCGACCTTGAACGCATGGTTGCCCACGATCTTCGTCACGTTGTCGGAGAAAGTGTAGATCGGTCCCGCCGAGCTGGACGGGTACGGTCCGCCATCGATGGTCCCGATGTTGGGGATGACGATGGTGGGGATCTTATCGTTGATCTCCTTGGGTTCCGTGAACAGGTAAGGGTAGGTGATGTTGTTGACCGAGCGCTGGTAACGGCCCTGGCGTTGGACAGCGATGGTAACGCGATCATTGGAGCCTGTAATCGTCGCCTCGTTGATCATGGTCGGCGACAAGGTCCAGACATGAGTCAGGCTGGCGGTCTTGTTGGGCCGATCGAGAGCAGACGGAGCGAAATCGAAGCCGCCGCGGAAGGCGTCGGCTGTGTTGAACGCGTAGTTCAAGTGACGGAAGCGGATAACCTGATTCGAAGTCGGGTTGTAGTCGATCGAGATCGTATCTTTTCGCTGGTTCTGGGGCTGCGGACGAACCTGGAGAAAGTTGTTGTTGCCCTGGAAGAGGCCATTCGGAGCCGGGTAGGCGCGGAGGAAGGCAATTCCGTTGGGGCTGAGGCGATTCGCCGGGATGACATTGCCTGGGAACGGCAGACCGGTGGCGGGATCGTTGAGCGTGCGGGGAGCCGAGTAGTAGACGTTGTTGCCGAGCAGCTCGCTAAAGTCGCCGTTACGCATGGCCACGCTGGGGACGCGCTGGAAGGTGGTCTGGTCCTGGCGCAAACGAACCCATTCCTGGGCCCAGAGGAAGAACAGCTTCTCGCGCTGCCTGTTGAAGATTTTCGGGATCATGACTGGGCCCGAAAAGTTGTAGCCGAACTGGTTGTATTTCAACGGGGCCGTGAAGTTTGTGGCCGCGGAGCGGTTGCGCGCCCAGCTGTTGGCGTCGAGTTGATTATTGCGGAAGAACTCGTAGGCGCTACCGTGAAAGTCTTTCTGACCCGAACGGGTCACCATGCGGATCTGGCCATTGCCTGAGCGGCCGTACTCGGCCGAGTAGTTGGCGGCAAGAATCTGCACTTCCTGAACGGTGTCCGCGTCAGCGGTACCAATGGATGTGCCGTTGGTGCGGGTCCGGATCGCCACTGCGCCGTCCACCGTGATGAGCGAATCGTTGGAGCGGCCGCCGTTGATGGTGAAGCCACCGCTGGACAAGCCGAAACTAAAGCCGGAGAGTGCACCACCGCGAACACCGGGCCGGAGCAGAGCAGAGAACAGCGGGTTGCGGCCGTTCAGGGTCAGATTCTGAATCTGCGCCTGTTCGACAGTCTTGCCGACGGTGGAAGACTCGGTGTTGATTTGAGCGGAGCTCGCTTCAACGGTGACCGACTCGGTCAATTGACCGACGCTGAGTTCCATGTTGACGGCGATTGGAACACCGGCGTCTAGTTTATTGCGGCTGGACGAGGTCTTTTTGAAGCCGGCTGCTTCCACGGCGACTGTGTAGTACCCCGGAGCGATGTTAGTGACCGTGTAAAAGCCGGAAGAGTTCGTGGTCGTTCGGCGTTCGAATGACGTGTCCTCGGCGGTCAGGGTAACTTTTGCGTTGGAGATCACAGCACCGCTGGGATCTTTCACAACGCCTGAAATGCTTGCATTGTCCGATTGTGCGAAACCGGAAATAGCGAAAGCGAACAGTACCAATGCGGCAACTGCTGCTCGACGCAGAGCTTCGTGAAGCTTCATAGATTCTCCTTACCAAAGCGGGGATCGTGTCCCCGGTTGTTATCATTTTATCTTATCGGGGCCATAATAGGTGTTTCGATATGGTTACTCCTTTGCTGCGGTGGGAAAACGTGACGGTAATGCACGACGAGGTGACCGCCCTCGACCAATGTTCGCTTTCGATCAACGAGGGCGAACACATCGCGATTCTGGGCCCGAATGGGTCCGGGAAATCGACTTTGATCAAGACGATAACGCGGGAGCTGTATCCGCGTTGGCCGGTGCCGCGGTGCCGGATGGAGGTCTACGGCCAGCAGATCTGGAACGTTTGGGAGCTGCGGTCGTGGATGGGCATCGTGACCAACGATGTCGTGCAGCAGTGCACGCAGCCGTATCCGGTGCTGGAAACGATCCTTTCGGGGTTCCACTCCAGCGTCGGGATTTGGCCGTATCACCCGATCACGCCGGAGATGGAGGCGCGGGCGGAGGAGCTGCTCGACCTGCTGGAGATTCGCCATTTGAAAGACCGGCTGCTGACGGAGATGTCGAGCGGCGAGGTGCGGCGGGCGGTGATTGGCCGGGCGCTGGCGCATCGGCCCAAGGCGCTGATTCTGGATGAGCCGTGCAACTCGCTGGACATCGCGGCGATGCGGGAGTTGCGAGAGGTGATGCGGACGCTGGCGACGAGCGGGGTGACGGTGATCCTGGTGACGCACCACCTGCCCGACATCATCCCGGAAATCGGGCGCGTGGTGTGCATGCGGCGGGGCCGAATCTATTGGGACGGGCCGAAAGCCGAGGTGCTGACCGAGGAGTGCCTGACCGATGTATTCGAGACGCCCGTGCGGGTGTTCGAGCACGACGGTTTTTATCACATGTGGTGATGGTAGGCTGTAAAGTTAGGGCCCTTAGCACAATGGTTAGTGCAGCGGACTCATAATCCGTTGGTTGTAGGTTCAAGTCCTACAGGGCCCACCAGCTTTATGCGTTGGTTCCTTCTGGCGATAGGCAGTTTGGCGTGGGCGGCGGAGCCGGCGGCCGTAGTCGAGCAACGATGCTTAAAGTGCCACGGCGGAGAAAAGGTTTCCGCGGGGCTGGACCTGACGAAAGCGGGGTCGGCGCGGATGGTGGAGCGGGTGGAGAGCGGGGAGATGCCGCTGGGCGGACCACGCTTGGGGCCGGAGGAAGTTGCCGCCGTGAAGGCGTGGGAGGCGGCCGGATCGCAGCCGCTGACCGCGACGACGAAGAAGGGCTTCTGGGCGTTTCGGCCGGTCGTAAAGCCGGCGGTGCCACCGGGCGCCCAGCATCCGATCGACGCGTTTTTGCTCCAGAAGTTGCAGGCCAAGGGGCTGGGGTTTGCGCCGAAGGCGGACGACCGGACGCTGCTACGGCGGCTAGCCTTTGATTTGACGGGGATGGCACCGGACAAGGCCTTGCCATACGCCGATGCGGTGGAGGCGTTTCTGTCCTCGCCGCGCTATGGAGAGCGCTGGGGGCGGCACTGGCTGGATGTGGTCCGCTTCGGCGAGACCGATGGCGGGGAGCATAACTTTGAGCGGG
>JBKJLJ010001001.1:0-2677 GCA_046597015.1 Bryobacteraceae bacterium | reverse complement strand
TTTACATCTAGAACAGACGAAGAAGGCGGCATCTGGGTCGCCCAGTACTCCTCCTCCGAGCAGGCGATGGCGGCCAGCCGGCCGAGGTTCGCCTCGACCTCGGGCTCAAGTTGGCGCAGGAGCGGGAGCAGTGTGGCACGGACGCGATTGCGGAGAAAGCGGGGGTCGGAGTTCGAGGAGTCTTCGCGCCATGCCACCCCGTGGTCGCGGAGGTAGCAACGGATTGCATCGCGATCGAGATCGAGAAGAGGACGGACTAGGCCCTCACGAGTCCGGGGCAGGATACCGCGGAGGCCGGTAGGGCCGGTGCCGCGGAGGAGCCGGAGCAGAACGGTCTCGGCTTGGTCGGAGGCCGTATGGCCGGTCGCCACGAGGTCCACAACGCCCGCGCGGATCCATTCGTCAAAAAGTCGCAACCGTTCCCGGCGGCAGTGCTGCTCGAGATTACCGCTTACCGGGAGGCTGTTTGCCGTCAAGAACGGGTCAGAGGCGGCGAGGCTCCGAACGAAGCATTCGTCCTCGTCGGAAGCGGCGCCGCGGAGACCGTGGTTTACGTGGAGGACGACAATCGGCCCTTGATGCACCTGGCGCAGGGCGTGGAGGAGGAAGACGCTGTCGGACCCTCCGGAGACGGCGACGCCGAGCTTGGCGCCGGCGACGCCGAGCCGTCCTAGCGAAGCTGCAACCTTGGCCAGCACCCTAGTCGCTGACGGTGAGAGTAGGAGCCTTGCCGACACCACGCGCAACGAGGCGAGCGACGACGCGTTCGGCGAGTTCGATGAAGGCCGCGCCCTTGCCGGCGGGGTCGAGAGCGACAGGCTTGCCGGAGTCACCGCCGATGCGGATTTTCGGGTCGAGCGGCAACTCCCCGAGATAGGGGACGCTCATCGCGTTGGCGGTCCGTTCGCCGCCGCCTTGACCGAATACGTCGATCCGTTCGCCGGAGACCGGCGCGATGAGGTAGCTCATGTTTTCGACGAGGCCGAGGACCGGGACACGAACGTTCTGGAACATCAGGACGGCTTTCCGGGCGTCTTCGAGGGAGACCTCGGAGGGAGTGGTGACGACGACGGCACCAGTGACGGTGGTCGTCTGCATCAGCGAGAGCTGGACGTCCCCGGTGCCCGGGGGGAGGTCGATAATGAGGTAGTCGAGCGTGCCCCAATCGACGCCGCGGAGGAACTGGTTGATGACCGAATGGAGCATGGGGCCGCGCCAGACGAGCGGTTTGTCGCCGGGGCTGAGAAAGCCCATGGAGATCATTTTGACCTCATGCTGGACGAGGGGCTGGATGCGCTCTCCGATGGCGTGGGGAGCTTCGCGGATGCCCATCATGAGCGGCACATTGGGACCGTAGACGTCCGCGTCGATGAGGCCGACTTTATAGCCGAGGCCGGCAAGGGCGATGGACAGATTCACGGAAACGGTGGTTTTGCCGACGCCGCCTTTACCCGAGCCTACCGCGATGATGTTCTTAACGCCTTCGATGGCCGTCGTCTTCAATTCCGTCTGTTGGGGACCCATTCACTTCAGTCTACCAGCCGTACCCCGCAGGCGGATCAAACGACCGTCCGATCCCCGAACCGCTTCGCCGCGAGCCACAATCGTGCTGATGGGGTCCTGCGCGGAGAGATCCAGTTTGATTTCATAGGGGTTGCCGGTCTGCATGATCTCGCGGACGGCCCCGTCGAGCAGCGCCCAACTGGCCGGGGTAAAGAATCGTTCCTGATCAGCGTAGGGAGGAACGGGCAAATTCGGGTCGTGCCCCATGATTCGGCAAAGCTCTTCGGACCACTGGACGATGCCGGTACGGATGTCCCAAGACCAACTGCCGACTTCGGCGAGTCGCTGGGCTTCACGCAGTTCGGCCTCGCGCTCGAGGAGAAGGTCTTCGGCGTGTTTGATGTCGGTGACATCGATGAAGGTTGCCACGACGCCGACAGGCTCAGCGATCGGCTCGGCATTCACGGAGAGCCAAGTGATGATGCCGGTCGCGCTGACCAGCCCCATGCGGACTTTTCGAACGGACCGGCGCGTTTTTAGGGCGACCATGGCGGGATGCTCGTCCCCAGGAAACGCCGAGCCGTCTTCCCGGATGGCGTGCCAGGAGGGGTCGGCTGAGAACCGTCCGTTGATTTGATCTTCCCGTAGGCCGAGGATTCGAGTTGCGCTCAAGTTGCTGGCAACGATTTTGCCTTCTTCGTTCTGGACGACGATGCCTTCGGCCATCGCGGTGATAACGGAGCGGTAGCGGGCTTCACTTTGGCGGAGTTCGTCTTCGGCGCGTTTCCGGTCGGTGATGTCGTGCAGGGAGACGATGGCACCGAGTTTTTCGCCGGACGAGGCGAAGACGGGTTGTCCGCTGGCGAGTACGACATGCGAGCCGAGAGTCAGTTCCTCGCTCCGGACACGTTCCCCAGCCAGAGTTCGGCTGAGGGGAATGAGCGAAGGTTCGGCGGCTATGATTTGGGCGGCGCGGTTCAGTCGGGTCGACCCGCCCGAGGAGTCGCAAGTGACAATGCCGTCGTGGAGGCATTCAAGCGCGATGGCATTGAACTCCTGCTCTTTGCGCAGGGCGCCTTCGGCAAGGCTTCGTCCTCGGATACTGATGAGACCCATCCCGATCACGCCGAGGGCGAGAAGCGTGACGACCGCGGTGAGCAGACTGGCTTGGCGT
>JBKJLJ010000877.1:0-4527 GCA_046597015.1 Bryobacteraceae bacterium | reverse complement strand
GGATTGAGGATAATCGCCGAGGAGGAAAAGAGTCGCGCCGAGTTCGCTCCAGGCGGGCTTGAGGTTGGCGTCGATTTGGGCGGCGGCGAGGAACTCGCGGGCGGAGTCGGGGAGGCGCTTATCTTCGCGGTAGATGCGGCCCAGGGTGAGGCGGAGTTCGGGGTTGCCGGGTTCTGCGGCGGCGGCTTGCTGGAGCAGCGGCGCGGCCTTGGAGTTTTGTTTGGCCTTCAGGTAGGCGGTGGCGAGGGCGAGGCGGTTGGCGGTAGTGGGGGAGTCCTTGACGGATTTTTCGAGTTGGGTGATGGCGTCTTCGGCTTGGCCTTCTTGTATGAGCAGGACGCCGAGGCGTTCGCGGGCGGGGCCGTTATCGGGGAAGAGGCGATAAAGGGCAGCGGCTTCGGCTTTTTGGCCGGCGGCTTCGTGGAAGCTGGCGAGTTCGAGGAGGGCGTCTTTATAGCTGGGGTCGGCTTGCGCGGCGCTGTGATACCAGGTGGCGGATTCTTTCAAGCGGCCTTGTTTGGCGATGGCTTTGGCGAGGGAGGCCATGGCGGGGGCGCTTTTGGCGTCGGCGGCGAGGGCGGCTTGGAGGGCGACTTCGGCGGATTCCCAGTGGCTGGAATCGAGATGGGCTTCGCCGAGGTAGTAGTTGGGGCGGAACTGTTTAGGCTGCTGGGATTGGGCTTTTTCGAGCAGCACGAGGGCGTCGGCGGGGCGTTTGGAGCGGAGGAGGAGGACGCCGAGGTTGAGTTGGGCTTCGAAGAGATCGGCTTGTTTGGCGAGGACCTTTTCGTAGGCGACGATGGCTTCGGGGTCGCGGTTGACCATACTGAGGGCGAGGCCGTAGTGGAAGTTGGCGCTGAGGTCTTCTGGGTCGGCTTTGAGGGCGGCGGCGAAGAGGGTGACGGCTTGGTCGAATTTCTGGTCTTCGAGGGCCTTCATTCCCAGGGCGGCGGGGTCGGATTGCCAATATAGGAATAGCAGCGCCAGGAGGGGCATGTCTTCAGTTTACTCGGGAGGCGTTCAGGGTCACGATAAGCCAGACGCAAGGGAAGAGAATGGCGTTACACGCATGAAGGGCCGGGGTAGTGGCCCTTTCGAGTAACCAGGCCTATTGTAAGTAAAAGCTGTAGAGCTGATCTCCGGCGGCGACCAGAAGATACTGATGGCCGTCGACCATGTAGGTTTGGGGCGCGTTGGAGACTTGGCCGATGCGCGAGTGCCAGAGGATCTTGCCGTTGGCCGCGTCGTAAGCGACGAGGTTGCCACTGATGTCCCCGGCGAAGACGAGTTTGCTGGCGGTTGTGAGAATGCCGTTGCCTCCGCCGAACCCGCCGCCGACGCCGGGGTAGCGGTGACGCCAAGCGATTTTGCCGGTCTTGTAGTCGATGGCGGTGAGGTAGCTGCCCATGGAGGCGACCTGCTGTTCGTCCTTACCGCCGAGGCCCATGGCGCCGCGGGGATCGGTTTCGGTGAGGTAGTACATCGCGTACGTATCACTTTGGGGGACGTAGAAGAGTCCGGTGTCGGGAGAGTAAGCCGCCGGGGGCCAGTTGGTGGCTCCGTAGTTGTTGGGGGAGACGAGGGCACCGGGGACGGAGGAATCCTTTAACGGGTCGCGGATGGTTTGGCCTTTGGCGTTGATCTGTTTGACCCAGTTGACGGTGTCGGAGAATTTGCTGGTCAGGAGATGCTCGCCGGTGAGGCGATCGACGACGTAGAAGTAGCCGTTGCGGTCGGCGTGGAGGGCCATTTTGCGCTGCTTGCCTTGGAACTCGCCGTTGACGAGGATGGGGGTTTCGCTCGAATCCCAGTCGTGGGTGTCGTGGGGGTTGAGTTGGTAGTACCAGGCCATTTTGCCGGTGTCGACGTTCAGGGCGACGAGGGAGCAGGTATAGAGATTATCGCCGTCGCGGGATTTGGGATTGGTGTAGCTGGGAGAGGGGTTACCGGTGCCGAAGATGTAGAGCTTGGTTTCGGGGTCGTAGGCGCCGGGGATCCAGACGTTGCCGGCGCCTACGCGGGCGCCTTCGAGGCTGCCCCAGGTTTCGACGCCGGGGTCTCCCTTCTTCATGGGGACGGTGTAGGTGGTCCACTGGACGTCGCCGGTTTCGGGGTCGCGGGCTTGGACATAGCCGGGGGCGTCGAGGTCGTTGCCGGTGCCGATGAGGATGTGATTGCCGACGACGATGGGGGCCATGGTGGAGAAGTACTGCTGGTTGAAGTCGGCGATGGGTTTGTGCCAGCGTTCTTTGCCGGTGAGGGCGTCGAGGCAGACGAGGTAGTCGTCGGGGGTTTCCATGTAGAGCCATTTGCCCCACATGCCGAGGCCGCGGTTCCCGATGTGGGTGCCGCCTTTGGTTTTCCAGAAGTAGTGCCAGAGGACGCGGCCGTCGCGGGCGTCGACGGCCCAGGCGTTGTCCGGGGTGGAGAAATAGAGGCGGCCATCGACCATGAGGATGGAGGCGCGAATGTTGGTGTTGCCGCCGAAGCTGGCGGCGAGTTCGGCGCTGCCTTCTCCGCCGACGATGGTGGGCGGGCCGCCGAAGCCGGGACGTCCGCCGGGGGCGGCGGTGCCCATACCACCGGTGATGCGGGAGGTCCAGGCGAGGGTGAGGTTCTTGACGTTGGTCTGGTTGATTTGGGTGAGACGGCTGTAGCGCTGGCCGGAGTAGTCGCCGTTGTAGGTGGGCCAATCGTTGGCGAGGGGTTTCGTGAGGAGCGCGGGGTCGAGGCCTTGGGCGCAGAGCGAGCCGGCGAAGGAGAGGCAGAGGGCGAATTTCATTTCAGGGTCACCAGGAAGGCTGTCAGGTTGTGGATGTCGATGTCGGAGTAAGTGGACAGGAGTTTGCGGTGACCGATAAGGGGATCGTTGAGTTCGACCTTGGGGGTGTCGCCCGAGCGGGTGAAGGTGAGGGGGGTGCCTTCGGCGTCGAGGAGAGAGACGAAGAAATCGTCGATGCGGACGAGGCGGCCGGTGACTTTCGCGGAGGCGGTCGTGACGGTGACGGTAGTCGGCGAGACGCGGGAGGAGGCACCGCCGCGACCGCCCCCGGAGCCGGGCATGAGCCAGGTTTGTTGCAGCTGTTTAGGGTCGGTGATACGGGAGGCGATGCCGTTCAAATTGGCATGGCAGCCGGCGCAGGTCTTGGCGAAATAGGCTGCTCCGGCGGTCGCGTCGCCGGTGACGATGGAGGGGGGCGGGTTGCGGGAGACGTCGTAGCCACCGACTTTGAAGTTGTGGATGAAGGCGGCGATGTCGGTGATTTGGGTGGGGGTGAGATCGAACTTCGGCATGCCTTCGCGGCCTTCGCGGATGACGGGGCCGATGAGTTCGCCGTTTTTGTCATTGAGGACGAGGGAGGTGCGGATGAGGTTGGGTCCGCCGGAGCCGCCACGGGCATCGACGCCGTGGCAGAAGGTGCAATGGACGCCGTAGACGGCTTTGCCGCGTTCGAGCGAGGCGGGATCGGCGGGAGGCCGTTCCGGGAAGGCGGGGGGGCGGCGGAAGGCCGGGGGCTTGGGAGGGGCGACGGGGGGCTGGGCGTAGAGGGGGACGAGCGCGGCGAGATAGGCGGCTGCGCGTAGGAGTCGAGACATGATGAAATTGACGCTAGCACGGATATGCGGGTTACTGAATGAGCGGGGTATTGGGAGAGCATCACTACATTCATCGCCTACGGGCGGGATGTTTATTGCAGCCGGAGTTGAATCGACATCAGTTGGTGGCGCTGGATCGGGAGATGGTGTTGGCGGGCCGGGCGGGGAGTGCGGAGGCGCACTTGGCCGCGAGCCGGGATTTGATCGAGTTGGCGCGGGGGGCAATGTTGGACCGGGCGGCGAATGATTATGCGGTGGCTCGGCGGTATGACGACCCTTGGGGAATGGCGGCGGCGGGGTTGGAGTATCTGCGGGCGTTGGAGGGGGAGGACCATGTTTCGTTGCTAACGAATCACCTGGCCGCGAAGGCGGAGGCGGAGCCCCTGCGGGCGCACGGGGAGCAAATGATGACGGCGTTCGGCCGGTTGTTTGCGAATCTATTGCTGGCGAAGACGGCGTGTGTGGAGACGGCGGAGGCGTGGGCGGAGGCGACGGTTTACTGGCACGAGTTGCGGGCAGGGGATCCGTTGTTTGCCGAGGGGACTTGGCTGGCACAACCACGGTATCGCACGCGGTTGCCGTGGACTTCGTCGCGGCCGGCGGAGTGGATTGCGCCCTATAGGCAGTTGAAGAGCGGAGGGCCGGCGGCGATACCGGAGGATCCGGGTCAGGCGATGGCGGGGGCGGAGGCGGCTTGGCGGGAGCGGATGGGAAGTGAGCGGGTGGTGTGGCCGGCGGCGGAGCCATGGCCGGTGACGAAGGCGATGCCGATGGTGGAGGAGTACGCGCGGCGGCAGCGGGAGTGGCCGGACGCGCTGGTGGCGGGGCACTGGGAGGAGACCGGGCGGATGTTGGAGCGGGCCGGTTCGGCGGTATCGCTGTGTGCCCTGGCGCAGGAGCGGGAGGCGCGATGGAAGGTGGACGCGACGT
>JBKJLJ010000448.1:0-13021 GCA_046597015.1 Bryobacteraceae bacterium | reverse complement strand
CCCAGGGCCTCGGCGAGGGGGCTTTCGCCTTCGATGATGACGAGCGCGCCGGCTTCGATGCGCGGGAGCCAGGAGGCCGGGGCGGCGGCGGTTCCACCCGGAAGGACGATCAGGCTGGAGGACCCATCGGCCGCGGGCGTCATTCCGATGGAGCCCAGAATTGCGGGCCAGGAGGTGGGTTCGTCCCCGACGACGTGAAAGGCGTATTGAAACGCGGGGCGACCAGCCTCCAGAGCGAGGCAGGAGAGCAGAAGACTAACGAGTAAGCGCATACCAGAAGCCCGCCCGGATATCAATGTAGTTGGGCCGGCGTGGATTGCCGGTGTTGAGGAGATGGGCGCCACGCAGCGCCTGCACGGTGAAAACCATGGAGGGCGGCATAGCTGACCAGCGGAAGCGCATGCCGGGGCCCGTCTCCGCGGTGTTGGCCCAGTATTGCCGTTTGACGTCGGCGTTCAAGTTCATCGCCCAGAACAACTGCGTACGGAAGGTGTTTTCGTCCTCGCTTCCGCCGAAGTTGCGGCCGAACTTGTTTTGGGTTTGGAAGATGGTGTCGTGGGCAAAGCGGCTGACATACACGGCGTCGTTGACCGTCTCGGCGAACCAACCGGGCTTGGTGTTGAGAATGGTGGGTCCGTAGAAGCGGGTTAGGCTGAGGCCGGCCCGGTAGTCGGACGTGGCGCGGGGGACATCGTCGCGCCGGAGGTAACTGAGCGCGGTGCCTGCTTCGGCCCAGGCAAACAGCCCTCGGTGGACGGGGGTGGCGACCCCGAGGCCGAGGATGACGGCGCTTTCCGACAGGTAGAGCGGACTCGAAGCGGCCAGTTGGCTCCGGTCCATGGTTCCGCTGCGGGCATCGCCGACGAAGCGGGCCGAGAAGTAAGGGCGAAGGGGACCTTTCACTTTCACAACTGTCTTCAGTTGCCCGTACGCAAAGACGTCTTGCCAGCGGGAGCTATACATCGGGAACAGCCAGAAGGTGGTCTGCAAACGGGCCGAGGCCGCATGCAGATTTTGATAGGCCTTGTTGGCTTCCTGGGCCACCTTCGGATCGGGGCTGCGACGGGCGAGATCGAACCACCGAGCGGCGACGGCGTCCTGTTTGCTGATGTTGTGGGCCCAACCGAGTTTCAGCATGACGTCGAAGTCGAGCGGATCGGTTTCGTGAGCGATCGCGAGGTACTTCAAGGCGTCCTTCATGTATCCCTTTTCCAGGGATTTTTCAGCGAGCACCTTGGCTTCGATCCGCCGTTCGGCCTGCGGAGCCTCGGGGCGCTTGCGCAAGGTCCGTGGCAGTTTGAGCGCAAAACGAACCCGGTCAGCCAATTCGGTGTCGTCGTTTTTCAGCACTTGATCGAGCAACGGCATGGCGCCGGCGAGGTCGCTGCGATTCAGGCGAAGAAAGCCGAGTTGGGCGACGGAGAGCAGGTCGTCCGAGGCGGCGCCGACGATGCGGCGAAACTCGTCTTCGGCCTCGGGCTTGCTGCCCATTTCGAGCAGCAGGTAGGCGAGTTCCCTGCGTAATTCGACGTTAGCTGGATCGAGAGAGAGCGCTTTGCGGAACTCGTAGACGTAGGGATAGCGCTGGGGCAGCAGTTCACGGGCGGCTTCCGCCACGCGGGGTTCGGTGCCGCGACTGGCGGCCAATAGAGCGGAGGTAGAGTCTTCGGCCCGACCCAGAGCTTTCCAGACTCGACCGAGATCGAGTAGAAAAATTCGCAGCGTGGGTTTGAGTTGCCAAGCCTTTTCGAAGTGCGCGGCGGCGAGCGCGAGTTCGTCGCGCTGTTCGGCGAGCTTGGCAAGTTCTTCGTGGCCGGAGTAGTTTTCGGGCAGGGCGGCTACGGCCTGTTGCCAGCGGGCGATGCCATCCCGGAGCGGTTGGTCGATGTTTTGAAAGGCTTGCTCAGCGGTTTGGCGGCTGGCGGGGTCGCCGGACTTCCGCACGCGGTCAAAGACCCGGCGGGCTTCGATGCCCTGGCGGGTTTCATGGGCCAGAAACGCGTATTCGAGGGCGACGTGATAGTCGCGTGGGTCGAGTTCCATCGCCTGACGGAACTGGTCGCGCGCCGCTTCGGTCTCCCCGATTTTGAGCAGGGTGTAGGCGAGATCTTTCCGAATGGCGCCTCGTTCGGGAGCGAGTTTGGTGGCCTGATCGAAAAGGCTGGCGGCTTGATCGAACTGGTGGGCGCGGAGAGCGGCGTAAGCCTTTTCGAGGATGGCGTAGGCGGGATCAGCGGCCACCGCACCGGCCACGGCCGCTAGCCACATAGCGATTACTCTTGTTTGCATGGCTTCCCGACGGTAGTGTCAAGAACCTCGGAATTCTCTCAGGCAATATAGAGAGATGGCCTTCGCTGGTGTGGATTACTTTCTGATTGATTCTTCGTTTTCCGAAGACGAGTTGCTCGTGCGCCGTTCGACGCGGGAGTTCGTCGAAGCGCAGGTGGTTCCGTTGATCAAAGACGCCTACAACAACGCTCAGTTTCCGATGGGGTTGATTCCGGAGCTAGGTCGAATGGGTTTCTTTGGCGCCAATTTGGTGGGCTATGGCTGCGCCGGGGTGAGCAATGTCGAATACGGCTTGATGATGCAGGAGTTGGAACGGGCGGATTCGGGGCTCCGGTCTTTCGTCAGTGTGCAGGGAGCGCTGGTGATGTACCCGATCCATGCGTTTGGCAGCGAGGAGCAGAAGGAACGTTGGCTGCCACAGCTAGCCACGGGCCAGGCGATTGGGTGTTTCGGGTTAACCGAGCCGGATTTCGGATCGAACCCGAGCGGGATGAGGACGAAGGCGCGGCGGGAAGGAGACGATTGGATTCTGGATGGCGAGAAGACGTGGATCACGAACGGTTCCCTGGCGGACGTAGCGCTCGTGTGGGCGCGGACGGAGGAAGGCATCCGGGGCTTTCTCGTCGAGAAGGGGACGCCCGGGTTCTCCGCGTCCGACTTGCATGGCAAGCTTTCGATGCGGGCTTCGGTGACTTCGTCGCTGTCGATGGCGAACTGCCGGGTTCCGGCCTCGGCGATGTTGCCGGGTGCGAAAGGACTGAAAGGGGCGCTCGCGTGCCTGACGCAAGCTCGGTTCGGCATCGGCTGGGGGGTGTTGGGAGCGGCGATGGAATGTTACGATGTGGCGCGTCAGTACGTGATTTTGCGGAAGCAGTTTGACGACCGGCCGCTGGCATCGCACCAGCTGGTGTAGGAAAAGCTGGCCAACATGATTAGCGAAATAACAAAGGCGCAGTTGCTGGCTCTCCATGCGGGCCGGTTGAAGGATCAGGGCAAGCTCGAAGCGGCCCATGTTTCGATGCTGAAGCGGAACAATGTGGCCATTGCGCTCGACTGTGCGAGGATGGCCCGGGACCTGTTGGGCGGGAACGGAATCATGGATGATTACCCGATCATGCGCCACTTGTGCAACCTGGAAACGGTGAAAACCTATGAGGGGACGGACCACATTCACACGCTCGTGATTGGAGAACGTGTGACGGGTGTTGCGGCCTACCGGTAGGTGGCCTATACTGTTGTGAGGTAGTTCGTTCCATGCCGATACTCTTTTACGTCTTGACAGTGATTCACGTCATTGTTTGCTTGTTCCTGATGATCGTGGTTTTGCTGCAGAGCGGCAAGGCGGCCGATCTGGCCGGAGCATTTGGGGGCATGGGCTCCCAGACGGTCTTTGGGCCGCGTGGAGCAGCTACTGTGTTGAGCAAGGCGACTACGATCGCCGCAGCTTGCTTCCTGGTGACCTCGCTCTCTCTCTCTATTATCTCGACGAGAAAGGGAAGCGGTGGCGGTTCGAAATCGGTACTGGAAACGACGAAGGACCCGGCTGCGGCACAAACCAAGACAGGTACCACGACGTCGGTAACCGTACCGGGAGCCGAACCGAAAGTGGAACTCTTTAACGAGAAGGGCGAGAAGGTTGGCGAGCAGAAGCTCGACCTCACTAATCCGAACGCACCGACGACGCCGCAACAGCAGAAGAAGTAAACCGTGTTTCCCCACTGCGGAGGTGGCGGAATTGGCAGACGCACTAGCTTGAGGTGCTAGCGGGAGCAATCTCGTAGGGGTTCAAGTCCCCTCCTCCGCACCATTTTTTAAAGGCCATCCTTCGGGGTGGTCTTTTCTATTTGTTCCTGACAAGTTCGAAAGAGAGAGGACTCGGCGAGGTACCCAGAGGTACACTGGAGGGGTATTATGCTCTTGCGACTCTCGGCTGCACTCATGCTGACGCTTCTGCCCCTGCTGGCGGAGGGCGAACTTTCCGGGAGGCGCGCCCCTGGGTTTGCGCTCCCTGACTTGAACTTGAACTATCACGACATCGCCGATTTGCGGGGTCGGGTGGTCTTGATCGAGATTATGCAGACGACTTGTCCGAACTGTAAGACCCTGACGGCGACCCTGGAGAAGGCGAAGCAAAAGTACGGCAATAAGATCGCCGTTTTGCACGTCGTGAATCCCCCGGATAACCAGGGAACGGTGAAAAAATATATCGCTGAGAACGGCGTGACCTCACCGATGCTGTTCGATTGCGGGCAGGTAGCCGCGTCGTACATGATGATTACACCCCAGCGTCCCTCGCTGAGCGTCCCCCACCTTTTCGTTATCGATGAGAACGGATTCATTCGAAATGATTTTGGCCACTCGGAAGCGACGCGCGGCATCCTTGAAGGTTCGGGGCTCGATGCCGAGATCGACAAAGCCCTTGCGCCCAAGCCCGCACCGAAAAAGAAGTAGTTCGTCCCTAAAAATTCGATAAGCTGTCAGAGACTCTTACCGGCATGCCTGCAGACACACTCACCCTGATCGACAACCGAACCGCGAAGACCTACGAGCTTCCGATTAAAGACGGCACCATTAAGGCCACCGATTTGCGGCAAGTCAAAGTCGACGCCGACGATTTCGGAATGATGACGTACGATCCCGCCTATATGAACACGGCGGCGTGCAAAAGCCGAATCACCTTTATTGACGGCGACGAAGGAATCCTGAACTATCGGGGCTACCCGATTGAGCAACTGGACGAAGGCTCCTACGTCGAAAGCGCCTACCTCCTGCTGCATGGGGAACTCCCCAATGCCGCCCAACTGGCTGAGTTCAACAACGATTTGCTCTCCCGGGTCGAATTGCCAGCTTTTTTTGATCGCTTCTTCGATGGATTTGAGCCGCACGCCCATACGATGTCGATGTGGATGGCGGGCCTCGCCGCGCTCTCGGCGGCTTATCCGGAATCGCGCAAAGTGTTGGACGCGTCCGTCCGGAAGGAATACATTCTGCGGGCGATTGCTCAGGTGCTGACCTTGGCGGCGTACGCCTATCGTCGCGGACAGGGTCTGCCATTGATTCGACCCAAGGCTGGGCTAGGTCTCGTCGACAATTTCGTCCACATGCTTTTTGAGAAAGAGCCGCACCCGGTGCTCGTGCGAGCGCTCGATGTTTTGTTCATCCTGCACGCCGATCACGAACAGAACTGTTCGACGTCCACGATGCGTCTAGTGGGAAGCTCGCAGGCCGATCCGTTCACGTCCCTTTCTGCCGCCGCCGGCGCTCTTTTTGGCCCGCTGCATGGCGGGGCAAACGAGGCCGTGCTGAAGATGCTCCGGCAAATCGGCAGCGTGGAACATATTCCCGAGTTCATTGCCCGCGTCAAAGCTGGCGAAGGCCGTTTGATGGGCTTCGGGCATCGGGTGTACAAGAATTACGACCCGCGCGCCAGAATCGTAAAGCAGACAGCGGAATCGGTATTCGAAGTCACGGGCAAGAGTCCATTGCTCGATGTGGCCGTCGAGCTCGAGCGAATCGCTTTGAGTGACGAATACTTTATTAAACGCAAGCTTTACCCCAACGTCGATTTCTACTCCGGCTTGATTTACGAAGCGATGGGTTTCCCGGCGGACATGTTCACTGTTTTGTTCGGTGTCGCTCGAACGTCTGGATGGCTGGCCCAGTGGGAAGAGTTGCTCTGCGATGACGATCAGAAGATTGGCCGCCCGCGACAGATTTTCCTGGGCGAAGGGAAGCGCGACTACGTCACTTTGGAGAATCGTAAGTAGCGGATTGCTGGCACTGATGCCGGCTCTGGCGAGTGAACTGCACACCGCAGCCCGCTCAGGAGACGTGCAGCGGGTGTTGGAATTGTTGTGTTCCGGGGTGCCGGTTTCGGCACCGGATACGCTCGGTGGCACCGCTCTCCACGATGCGTCGTGGAGCGGGCACAAGGAAGTGATCGAAGCCCTGCTGGCGGCAGGAGCCGACGTGAACGCTCGCCACACCGAAGGGGGCTCGACGCCGCTTCATTACGCTATCATCACGAATCGAGGGCCGATCGTAAAGCTGCTGCTCGAGCGCGGTGCGGATTTGTCGGCGCGCGACCGCGCCGGTTCCACCGTGCTCCACCTGGCGGCTAATCGCGGCTATGAAGAGTTGGTGGAGTTTCTGATCGCGAAGGGTGCGAAGGTCGACGAGCAAGACGAGAGCGGGGTGACACCGCTTGAAGAAGCGGCTTGGAAGGGCCAGGCGACCATCGTTTCGATTTTGCTACAGCACGGCGCTGAGGCCAATCACGCGAACCCGCGGACGAAGGCGACTCCCCTGCATGCGGCGGCGCAAAAGGGCCACCCCGAGGCGGCCAAACTGCTCTTGACCGCCGGCGCTTCGGCGACCGCGCGGGATGGGGAAGGGGTGCTGCCGCTTGACCTCGCTTTGCGGTTTCGGCAGGTTGGAGTGGCCGATGTTCTTCTCGCGAGCGGCACCAAACTAGACAAAGTGCAGAGTCGTCTCGAGGGGGCGGTGGTGGCCGGGCAGATTGAGATGGTGCACTGGTACCTTCGCCATGGGGGCCGCGGCGACACCCTTACCGCACTCGGATCCACCTTGCTCCATGACGCAGCGCTGAAGGGCCATTTAGAGGTTCTGCAAGTGCTGCTCGAGGCTGGCAGCAAGGTCACCACACTGAACTCGAGCGGGGCTAGCGCGCTGCATGATGCGGCCCTGGCCGGCCAACGGTCGGCGGCGGCGCTCCTCCTCGATCGGGGAGCGGCGATCGACCTGAAAGAGCGCGAGACCGGTGCCACCCCGTTGTTCCTTGCCGCCTCTTGGGGCAGGCTGACGGTGGTCGAGCTTTTGCTCGAGCGCGGGGCCAACCGGCTTCTCCGCAACAAAGCCGGCAAAACACCGCGCGAGATTGCGAAGGAAAATGGGTATACGGAACTAGCCGAAATTGTTTGAAGGAAGTAAACCTGACCATGTTGCCGAATGATTCTGAATTGATGCCGATGCTGCGCCAACGAGTATTCAGCGCCCTATTGGGCGATGTTCTCGACAAAATGGGGTTCCTGCATCAGTTCCTCCCCCCTGAAGTCCGGCCCTTGCAGGACGACATGATCGTCGCCGGCCGCGCCATGCCAGTGCTCGAAGTCACTCTTCCTGAGGCCACCGACCCGCTCCGTAAGCCTTTTGGCTTAATGCTCGAAGCGCTCGACGACCTCAAGCCCCTCGAAGTCTACGTGGCCGCGGCGGGCATGCCGCCTTACGCGCTTTGGGGCGAGCTCATGTCCACCCGAGCCCACCAGCTAGGCGCGGCCGGAGCAGTCATGGACGGTTACTCCCGCGACACGGCGGGCATCCTCGCCGTCGGAATGCCTGTCTTTTCCATCGGTAGCTACGCTCAGGATCAGGCCCCCCGAGGTGAGGTCGTCGACTTCCGGGTCCCGGTGCAATTCGGTCGCGTCCGCGTTTCTCCCGGAGACCTGATTTTCGGCGACCGCGATGGCGTGCTGGTCGTTCCCCGAGTCGCCGAAGAAGAGTGCATCCGCCTCGCGCTCGAAAAGCTGGAAGCCGAAAATCTGGTTCGTGTCGCCATCCAAAACGGGATGAGCACCGTCGACGCGATCGCCAAGTACGGAGTAATGTAGGTTTGCGCGCGCTCATTCTGGGAGCAGGATTTACCGGTGCCCGCGTCGCTCGCCGCCTAGCAGCCGCCGGCCATGACGTCGTCTGCACAAATTCGCAAAACCTACCGCTTCCCGACGTTTCGTTCCTCAACGCCCTCCCCGGCGACGACTGGGTGGTCCTCCACTCGATCCCCGTCATCCGGCAGCCAGAAGGCCCCTGGGAGCCCACCCCCCTTCTCGTCGAAGCCCTGCGCGGCAAAGCCCGGCGGATCGTCTACATCTCCACCACGGGCGTTTACGGCGACGCGCGCGAGGTCTCCGCGACGACCCCCGTCAACGGCCGGACGCCGCGCGAAACACTCCGCCTACAAGCGGAGAGGGCGATCACCGACGGCCCGTGGTCGAGTTGCATCCTCCGCCCGGCGGCGATCTACGGACCCGGCCGGGGTGCCCACGTCTCCATCCGGGAGGGCAAATGGAAGATCGGTGGCGACGGCAGCAACTTCGTCTCCCGGATTCACGTAGACGACCTCGCCACCCACGCGCTGGCCGCACTAATGAGCGACGTCACCGGCGCTTGGCCAGTCGCCGACGAAGAGCCCTGCTCGACAATCGAAATCACTCGATTCTGCTGCGATCTGCTCGGCCTGCCGATCCCCGAATCGGTTGCTCCCGGCTCGCTTGACGAAACCCGCCGAGCCGACCGCCGCGTGGATGGCACGGCCATTCGATCCCGCCTCGGCCTCACCCTCGAATATCCTAGCTACCGGACCGGCATTCCAGCATCTTTCAAGGAAGAATATGGCAGACCAAACTTTTGACGCGTTTTTGCTCGTCGGCTTCGGCGGACCGGAGAAGCGGGAGGACGTAATCCCCTTCCTCGAGAACGTACTGCGCGGGCGCAATGTACCCCCCGAACGTATGCTGGAAGTGGCCGAGCATTACTACCACTTTGACGGCGTGAGTCCGATTAACGCCCACTGCCGGGAGCTTCTCGCCGCCGTCACCGCCGATTTCGCGGCCCACAACGTCGACCTGCCGCTCTACTGGGGCAATCGGAACTGGGATCCCTACCTGCCCGACACGATGGCCGCCATGAAGGCCGCCGGCGTAAAACGGGTGCTCGCCTTCCCGACTTCGGCCTTCAGCTCCTACAGCGGTTGCCGCCAGTATCGCGAGAACCTAGCAGACGCGGTGACCGCAGTGGGGGATATCGAAGTCACCACAATCCGCCGCTTCTTCAATCACCCCGGTTTTATTGAGGTGATGATCGAAAGCGCCAAGGAAGCTATGGCCGCCCTGCCGGGCGCGAAGATCCTGTTCACCGCCCACAGCATTCCGAACTCGATGGCCGATACCTGCTCCTATACCGGGCAGTTGCAGGAAGCCTGTCGCCTGGTGGCCGAGGGCGCCGGCATTTCCGACTGGAGCCTCGTTTACCAAAGCCGCAGCGGCCCTCCAACCCAGCCATGGCTGGAGCCGGACATCCTTGATGCGCTACGAGCTGAGAAGGCCGCCGGGACCGCGGCCGTCGTGGTGCAGCCGATCGGGTTCATCAGCGACCACATGGAAGTAATGTTCGACCTCGATTACGAGGCTCAGCACTTGGCCGAGGAGTTAGGTTTGCCGTTTCTCCGGGCGGCCACGGCCGGCACCCATCCTCGCTTCGTCACTATGGTCCGGGAACTCGTGGCCGAGTACGTCGACGGCGCTCCGGCGCTTGCGGTAGGAAACCTTCCTCCGCGCCCGATGGTCTGCCCCATCGATTGCTGTCCTCGCCCCGCCGGCCGGCCCACGGCTGTCGTCGCTGCGCCGGCCGGGCAGTTGCCGCCCTCGTCCGGCCGGCCCGGCGGAGGGGTACGATAAAGAGCGATGAAAGACGTGATTGCTGAGTACCACCATTGGAAGGCACAGGGAGAAGGTTTGCGCACAGAGGCGATGCGAGCGATGGAATCGCGCTATCGCGAACTGCTGACCGAAGCCATTCAGATTGCCGAGGAGTATCGGGCTGATTTCGGCGTAGCCTTGAAGCTACCCGCCGGTGTGGCCGCGTTTGAGTTCAAAGCGGGAGGCACGAAGAAGGCAAAACCGACGGCCCCGGTCGTCCTGACTCTGGCCCCACCCGCGGCTCCGCCGGTTCCCAATCCGAAGCTGGGGCCGCTCGAAAGGCGCCTCGCCGCCGCCCGCAAGAAACTGGACGGGGCGAAGACGGCCGGATCGCCGACCAAAAACCTCGAGGACAAAATCTACGAGATCGAGGACGAGATCCGGCTGGCCCAACTCGCTTAGTAAAGCGGTTTATCTTTACTATCGAAGCCGGTCTTGCCCAGCGATTTGAGCAGCGCTTCGGCACCGGTGCGCATCATGACGAGTTCACTTGGTCCCTGGAAAAAGGTAAATCCTTCGTCCATGTACTGCTTGATTTGCTCCGGCGTACCGGCTGGCCTACCGACGGGTTTCCCGTTTTTCTTGGCCGAGGCGACGATTTTCTTCAGCGCGGCTTGATAGGCCGGGTTGTCGGTCTTGCCGCGAAGGCCCATCGAATAGGAGAGGTCATTCGTTCCGATGAAGATCACGTCGACGCCTTTGGTCGCCGTAATCTCATCGATCCGGTCGAGCGCCCGCACCTCTTCAATGATGATGATCGTGACGGCGTTGCGGTCAGCAAAGTCGGCATAGCCTTCCGGGGCCGGCCAACGGAGCGACGGCAAACCGGGTCCGGAACCGCGACGTCCATTCGGCGGATACTTGGTCGAATCCGCCGCTTGCTTAGCCAACTCCGGCGACGACGTAAAGGGGAACACGACCCCCAGGGCGCCAGCATCCAAGGCTCGTTTCGCGGTCCACAGTTCGTTCACCGGCACGCGAATGAAGGGGACGGCTTTCAGCCCCCGCGTCGCCAACACCATATTGCGGGCTGTTTCGAGGGTGATCGGCGAGTGCTCCATCTCGATCCATAAAAAGTCGAAACCCATGTTCGCCAGGGACGCCGCGACATCCGCGCTGGCCACGGTCACCGTTGCGCCAATCACCGGCTTCCCTTCCCGAATCAACTTTTTAACGGGATTCTCCCACAGCTCCTGTGCGGCCAGCGGAAGCGCTAAAGCCCCTAGCATTGCGATCCATTTCATATCGAGTATCCTTGTCTCCCTGGCGGAAACAGTAGCCGCCGGGAGGAAAGATATCACAAGATAGTAGAGCATGCGTACTTTGATTTTCTCCGCGCTCGTTTTGTCGGCAGCCATTCAAGCGGAGTCCCCCGCCGTAACAAAAGTTCTGACGCTATTTAACGACTTGAATACCGCCCAGAAAGAAAAGGCCGCTGGCCGGGTAAAGAAAGTTAATTTCACGCTCACAGATGGGGAACTCAACGAGTACCTTCGCCACGCACTCACCGTCAATCCCCGACCCGGCCTGAATGCGATGCGGGTGCAAGTGTACCCCAGCAACTATTTGGCCACGCTCGTGACCGTCGATTTTGATGCGGTCGAGCGATTTCGCCCCGGAACCGTGCCGATGCTCCTCCGGCCGATTCTGAATGGCAAACGGGCCATTCAAGTTGATGTGCGATTGCAACCCCAAGCCGGCGTCACCACGTTTTCGATCGAGAAGGCTTCGTTCGAGAGCGTTCGCATTCCGGCCTTCGTGGTTGAGCAGATGATTGCTGTCGTGGCCGCACGTCAGGCAGAAAAACTCGACACGACCAAGCCGATCCCCCTCCCCTTCGGACTACAAACCATCCGCACCGAACTGGGCAAAGTCAGCGGAGCCAATTGAATTGCTAGGATAAGAACATGAAGCTTGTCACTTTCTTCGCCGTCGCGGCGATGGCGGCCTTTGGAGCCGATCCTTCTACCCTGGTCGTTGACCGCGGTCTGCCGCAAGCCAACTGGAATAACGCCGCTGGCGTGACCGAACGGAGCAATGTCCGCTGGACGTTGTATGAACAAGGCTTTGTGGCCGACGAGATTCGCCTTGGCGAACCCGGCGAGAATTGGGTCGTTGATAAGGTCCGCGTGTGGACCGTCCCCGGAGCCCGCGGCGTTGACCCGGCCGCGCTTGGCGACTTCTATTCAAACGTCCGCCTCTACCTCGGCCCGGCGGCCGGCGATTTGAACAAGGTAGCTAGCGCCGACTTGCAGCCCGGCAGCAACGAAGGATCCGCGCAGGTTCGGATCGCCGATGGCGTCATGGAAGGCGCACCCCTTTACGACGATTTCGGTGCTCACTACCGAATCTGGCAGGTCGATTTCACAGATTTGAACGTACTGGTCGCCGGAGGCGACACCTACCGCTTCGGAGCCCTCGGCACCGGTCCCGATAAGCAGGCGTGGTTTACTCACGGCGCTAATGCCGCCAAGAGCGCCGCCCGGCAGGACGGGGCCGACGACAAGCTGTTCCTCTACGACACCGAAGGGAAGTTCGCCGGGGAGTACGTCGCCAGCGGCAAGACCTGGAACAAGGGGGCTGATCTCAACGTGCAAGTCTTCGCGCACCTGGATGCCGAGTTGACGGTCGAAGATGGGCAACTCGCCGTCCGTGGGCCTCTTGCCGCGCAGATCGACCCCGCCACCGTCCGGATTGACGGAGCCTCGGCGCGTGGATTCTCAATCGGCGACGGCAATCGAAAGATACTCTTCAGCGGCGCGGCTAAAGGATGCCTGTCGGCCCAACGGTTCGACGGCGCAGTCGTTCGCGGCTGCGTTCGTTAGTTCTGCGCAGATGCTTTCGGCTCTTCAAAAGTAATCGTCGATTCGGTCGAGAACTTTTTGAAGTCGCTGTAATTCACGTCGATTCGCACGCGTTTCATCACGCCCAGTAGCCTTGCGTTGGCGGAAATCCTCACACTCTGGGGGAAGCAAACTTCGTTATTGACGCGAGTCTGGTCAATCTTCACCGACGCGTCCGGCTGCAGCCGGAAGATGAAAAGGCCGAACGTAATCGTATCGGTCGACTTCAGGTCGAGCCGCATCCAGTCGGACGTTTCCTTGTCGACGCACGCCTCACCTTGAAACTTTTTCAACTGGTCGGCCCGCCGCCCTTTCGGATTAAATCCTTCCCGCGCCGCGCGGCCGATCAGCCAACACGGCCGCCCGTTGACCACCGAGTCGCCCAGCAGTTTGAGA
>JBKJLJ010000426.1:0-3990 GCA_046597015.1 Bryobacteraceae bacterium | reverse complement strand
CGGTCTGGCCGGGGCGGAGGACCCGTTCAAGAAGTTCGAGGCAGAGTTGGGTGGTTTGATGTTCGCCACCGCCAAAAACGTTGGCTCCGATCATGGCGAGGCGGAGTCGGCCCGGCGGGGTTGGATCGTCGCGATCGGGTGGGCAGAGGAAAAAACGCTCGCCAATGAGGAGGGGCTGCCAGTCATCCCACCAGACGTGACTCTGCTCGGGGGTCGTTTCGACCGTGGAGGAGTGGGCGACGGCGAATCTTTCAGCAGTGACAGCTGAAGCGAAGTAGACCTGATAGCCGCTGTTGTCTTCGACAACGCCCTGGATAGGGTAGTCGTCAGACCAGTCGGCCAGCAGGTCTTCCCACTCTTCTTCGGAACAGCGGAGGTATACGGAGAAGCTCACTATTCGCGGTTGAGCGCTTTAACGCGCCAGTAGGGTTTGGCCTTTTCGGCAGGGTCCATGGTGTAGGTCTCGCTGGTTTTGGCGGGGTCGTAACCGCGCCAGAGCCAAGTTAGAGCTTCGGGGGCTTGGGCGTTGCCTTGGGCGGTGCTGTGTTGGCCGTTCCCGAAAGTGAAGTGGAAATCGTACTCTTTCATTTTCAGAGAATTGGCCATTTGGATGTTCTGGAGGGGCCAAGAACCGTGGTTGTTTTCGAGATCGTTCGAGCCGTCCTGCAACCAGACGCGGATGTTTTTCCGTTCGGATTTGCGGAGGAGGAACGGGTAGATGTTGCCGCCCTCTTTTTTCCAAGGATCCCATTGAATGCTGGTGTAGGTGCCGATGCGGGAGAAGACTCGGGTGTACCGCTGGGTATCGAACCAGGCGACGGTGAAGGCACAGATGGCGCCAGAGCTTTCGCCCATAATGGCGCGGGAGTAGCCGTCCTGACGGATCTTGTATTTGGCTTCGACATCCTTAATGATCTCGTCGCGGAGGTAACGGGCGTAAGTTTCGTCGACGCTATCGTATTGAACCGACCGCATACGACGTTCTCCGATGAGTCCGGGACTGATGAACACGGTGATCATGACCGGGATTTTTTCCTGATGGGTTAGGTTGTCGAGGGTGGTGATGAGGCGAGAGTTGGAGTCGCGCCGGGCGTAGCCTTGGCCGTCTTGGACGACGAAGAGGGGGGCGGCGGTTTGGGGGTCATATTGAGCGGGGACGTAAATCCAGTAGTCGCTGACCATGCCGGGGTAGACCTTGCTCGTGTGCACGATCTTTTCGGAGAGTTTGCCTTGAGGAACGCCGGGTTGCTCGTAAGAGTCGGGGCCGAAGGCCGCGAAGTCAGCAGCGGGCTTCGACTTGCCATCGATCGAGATCGCGTAGTTATGGCCGGTGCCGGTAGAGACTTTGGCCAAGGCGAACCAGAGATCGGAGCCCTTAACGCGGGTGAATTTGGTGCCGGGGGCGTCGTCGATTGTCAGGGTCGGCAGCGCCTTCGCTTCGGCGGCGAAGAGAAAATCGCCTTGGACGCCAGAGATTCCGCGCCCGTCCTTGATGATCTTGCCGAGGGCGGTTTTAAACTCGGGAGAGTTCGCGGATTTTTTGGCCAAGTTCAACAGGTCCATGGCGGGTTCGGCGGCGGCGAGGGAGACGGCGAGAAGGAGTGAAAGTATGATCGTTTTCATGGTTTCCAGAAATGTTCAGGTTCAGGGATGGCGGCTCCATCTTTGCGAGGATCGGAGGCGCCGGACTTAACTTTAGTCTTGCGGTCGAAGCCGACGGCTTGGCCGCCGCCCATTCGATAGGAGTATGCCGGACGGATGTCGAGCAGATGGCCGAGTTTCTTGAGTTGGTCGATGGCCGGGGCGGGGAAGCGGTTTTCGATGAGGACGGAACAGCCTTCGGGAATGGGCCGGGTGAAACGGGGCGATTCCATGGCGCCCTGAATATTCATTTTCTCGTCGACGAGGTAGGAGACGAACTGAGCATGAGCTTGGGCCTGATTGAAGCCTCCCATGATACCGAAGGCGACGCGCTGGTCTCCATAGGAAAGGAAGCCGGGGATGATGGTGTGGAGCGGGCGCTTGTGGGGAGCGACTCGATTGGGATGGTTGGGGTCGGCGTCGAAGAGGCCCCCGCGATCGTGCAGGTGGAAGCCGAACTCGTCGGTTGCGATCCCGGAGCCAAATTTGTTGAAGATGGACTGAATCCAGGAGACCATATTTCCGTCTTTGTCGACGATGGCGAGGTAGATGGTGTTCTTGAGTTTGGATGGTTCCGCGGCGGAGAGGTCGCAGCGGGCGCGGGTGGGGTTGATGAGCTTCGCGCGTTCAGCGGCAAAGGATTTGGAAAGCAGGCCGGCGGTGGGAATGGCGGCGAATTTGGGGTCGGTGACGTAGCGGCGGAGGTCCAGAACGGAGAGCTTTTGGGCTTCGATTTTGTAGTGGAGATCGAGTTGGGAGGGGGGCCGGAGTTCCATGATATTGAGCATTTCGAGGGCGGAAACGCCTTGGCCGTTCGGAGGGAGTTCAGAGACGCGGGCACCGCGGTAGGTGGTGGAGATGGGGTCGACGAATTCGCTCGTGTATTCCGTGAAGTCGTTGAGGGAGAGGAGGCCGCCCAGGCGTTGGGAAGTTTTGAGGATATCGGCGGCGAGGGGACCTTTGTAGAATCCGTCGCGGCCTTGGCGGGCGAGGACTTCGTAGGCGCGGGCGAGGCCGGGCGTTTTCCAGATTTCGCCGACGACGGGGACGCGACCGGGCCATTTGCCGCCGCTCGTGGCCCAATCTTCATGAATGATTTCGGTGACGGGAAAGCCGTGGCGGGCGTAGTGGATGGCCGGGGCGAATAGCTCAGCCCAGGGGAGGCGACCGAACTTCTGGTGCATTTTCCACCAACCGTCGACGGCGCCGGGGACGGTGACCGAGTGAATGCCGGCGAAGCCCCCCGGGGGTGCCGTGGTCATTTTCGCGGGGGCCCATCCGCTGGCGTTGATGCCTGTAAGCTTTTCGGTCTGGGCGTCGTAATGGATCGCGAACAGGTCGCCGCCGATGCCGCACATCATCGGCTCGACGACGCCGAGTACAGCATTAGCAGCGATGGCGGCGTCGACTGCGGAGCCATTGCGGGCGAGGATCTGAGCGGCGACCTGGGAGGCAAGGGTTTGGCTGGTGGCGGCGACTCCTTGGGTCGTAAGAATCATGGAGCGAGATTGCCAGCGCTCCTGGGCGGAGAGGGTGGGCAGGAACGCAACGAGGAGGAGAAGTCGAGACATGCGAGGAATCTGAAGTTATACCATGTGGGGGGCGATGTAGTGGGTCCAGGAAAGAACGCGAGCACATTCGGGGGAGGTGAAGTTATATCATGCAAGAGGTAGGGGGAATTTCAATTTGCAGCGGCGTAATTTTCTGACTCGATCGGCGGCGATTGCCGCGGGCATCTCGCTTCATCAATTTCCGTATCCGTTATTTGCGAATCCGGTGAAGAAATTGGCGACGGACCGGATTGAGCTTGGACCGAAGAAAGTGATCCTGAGCCGGTTGGCGATGGGCAGCGGGACGAACGGCGTCGGTGGTTCTTCGAACCAAACGCGCAAGTTGGGAGTTCAGGGGCTGGCGGATTTGTTTCGGGCCGGGTATGACACGGGGTTGAATTTTTTTGACGCGGCGGACCAGTACGGGACCCATCCGCATGTGCGGGTCGCGTTGAAGGGTTTGCCCCGAGAGAAAGTGACTCTGCTGTCTAAGACGCGGGCTTCGACCGCCGCAGAGATGCGGGCGGATTTGGATCGGTTCCGGCGCGAACTGAACACAGACTATATCGACATTCTGCTGCTGCACTGTATGTTGGATAAAGACTGGAACGAGAAGAAGCGCGGGGCGATGGATGTAATCAGCGAGGCACAGGAGAAGGGCATCATCCGGACTAAGGGAACGTCGTGCCATACGTTGGAGGCGCTAAAGACGGCGGCGGCGGAGCCGTGGGTGGAAGTGGATCTGGCGCGGATCAATCCGGCCGGAGTGGCGATGGACGCCAAGCCCGATGTGGTTATT
>JBKJLJ010000242.1:0-2592 GCA_046597015.1 Bryobacteraceae bacterium | reverse complement strand
ATTACTTCTCCTTCGGGGAATTGGATAACTTGTTAAGCGCCTGCTGGGCGGCCTGCTGGGCCGCCGCAGTGGCACCGGGAACGGCCAGAGCTGCTTGAAACTGTTGGATGGCTTGTTCGGGCTCCTGGGCCCGCTCAGCGAGATTGCCGAGATAGACGTGGCTCCATGCCTTCGTCTGCGGATCCGGGCTCAGTTCGAGGACCTTCAAGAACAACTTTTCGGCCAATTCCAAATTGGCCTGACGAGCGGCGACGCGAGCCAAACCATAGTAAGCCTTGGCGTGTAAAGGACGGTCCGGCGTTTCCTGCAGCGCTTTCAGAAAGGCGGCTCGAGCGGGTTCGAGTTTGGCCGTGCGATAGAGCTGCTCACCGTCGTCGAGCGTTTTGACCGCTCCGGTCAACTCCACCTTGACTTCCTTTGGGGCCACCTTAATCGCCCGCTTCGGCCGCTCCTTAATGAAGTCGACGGTCATTAGCCGCTTATCCTCTTTCTTCAAATCGATCGCGTCGATCATCTCTCGATAGTAGAGTCGCATGGACGCTTCCTGCGTTTCATACTTCGCCAGCGCTTCAGTGAAGTATGGCGTCAGAATGAAGCCTTCGCGCAGGGCTTGGGCCGGGTCTTTCTTTTTATCGAGACGGGCTTCGATGGCGCGGATCAGGCTGGCGGTAGTTAACAGGGAGAAATCTTCTTTGTAGAATTCTTCCAGCGCCGGAGCCGCTTGCGCGAGGTCAATCAGCGGTTTCTTTTTTTCGAGACTCGCTGCGAATTTGAAGCTGAGCGGGTCGAGCAGGTATTGCAAATAGGCGTAGCGAATGTAGTCGGTCTGAATGTCTGGCGACGGAGTCAGGACCAGGAAATAGTCATCTTTGTAGGCGCGCGTCTGAATGTGATTCGGTGGGCCTAATAGCTCGAGATAGACGAAGAAGCGCCGGCCGGTGTAGCCGCTGGTCGGGTTGCGCAGGTAGCCGTTGACTTGGCCAATCGTCTGTACGACCGGCTCCTGATATCGCTCGAGCATCTTGTCGATCGCCGGCTGGGCTTGTTTGTACAAGTCTTCAATGTGCGCTTCGGCGTAGAACCGGCTCAACAGCCGTTCGAAGCCAGCGAGGGGAACGACATCGGGCGGCATTTCGTGGGAGGCGAACTTGTAGCCGAAATTCGGCGGCCCTTGCACCGAGAGCGCGAACGAAATGAAGCGATTGAGATCGAGATTCTTCGGACCGAGCTTGCGATTCTCCAACCACTCTCGAATCTCGGCGGCGGTTTTCAAGTCGCGGTTAGCGAGATTCTTAACTACCGCGGCCCGGATGGGATGATTGTTCGGCGAATCAATTTCGGCGTCATAGCCCCCTGCGTGCAGTGCGCACATCACCGTAAACATCGACAGGTTAGCGTCGAGTTGGCCCGGCTCGGCAGCGCGAGCGAGGGCGATACTCCCCAGTAGGACAAGATGGCGGCAGTGACGAAGCAAATTGCGGTTCCTTCTTTAGTTTATCGCGGCCGGTAGAGGACGAGTTCGAGCCCCCCTACGAAGCTGCGGCCGGGCATGCGGACGCCGATCAACTCCTCATATCGAGTGGACGTGAGGTTCGAGAGTTGCAGGTACGGGCGGACGCGGCCTTTTTGATAGGAAAAGAACGTATCGCAGACCGCGTAAGGAGAGCGGCCGGAGCGTTCGATGGCTCCGATGCGCGTCCGGGCAAACAGGCCATTGTTCCAAGCTGCCTGCCACGTGGCCACGCCGGAATGCCGCGGGAAGTTGAAGACATACTTCGACTGCTGGCCCGCCAGCACGGTTTGCGCGCCGGTGAGCCCGGTATAGGAGAGCTCAATGCGGTGCTTCCTGGCGACGACCATCGCAAACTGCGATTCGAAGCCGGTGAAGTTCAGCGCCTGAAAATTGGTGGCCCGCCAGATATCGGCGGCCGAACGGCGAACAAAATCGATGCCGTCTTTCTCGCGGCGTTGGAAGACGGTCACCGCGAGCTTGGACTCCGTAGGCAGCGACAGGTCCAAGCCGCCCTCGTAGGTCGAGGCATGCTCCGGGCGCAAGAGCGGATTGCCGACGTTGCCTGGATCGCGATAGTACAGATCGGTGTAGGTGGGCAAACGGAAGGCACGGCTCGCCGAGGCTCGGAGCTTGGCGCGTGGGGTTAACCAGTAGCCGACACCGGCCGAAGGATTAAACTGGTGTTGCAGATTTCGGTAGATCTCGTCGCGAAGACCGATCGTCAGCGAGAATCGTTTGAGGGCACGCATATCGTAGGCCACATAAACCGCCGAGCGTGCCCGGGAATGCTGCCCCAGGTTGTTCGAAACGATCTTGTCGCCCAGAAACTCTGCGCCGTAGTGGAGGCGGGCGTTGCGCGGCAAGTCTTCCGTCCGCCGCAAGCTGCCCTGCCAGGTTTCAACGATATGGCGATTGGTAAAGACTTGAGGCCGATCCCGGTAGAGCACGAAGAGGTCGGTATTCCGACGGTAGGCGAAGAGCAGATCCGTCTTCTTGCCAAGCCCCTGTTTTACGCCGGCAAACCAGCCTTTGGTCCGTTCCCACGAGTTGAAGTTGCCGTAGAACTGCTCGGCACCGTA
>JBKJLJ010000221.1:0-9028 GCA_046597015.1 Bryobacteraceae bacterium | reverse complement strand
CTAAGCTTGTCGGATGCCAAGACTGGGCTGAGCTTGTGGCAGTTTGTGGCCGATGCGAGGACCGAGCAGGCGCCGACGTGGCAGGCGCTGTACGTCATGCACTGGGACGCGCAGTTCGCCTACTGGTTTCGGATGAACCCGGAGGAGTCCCATTTAGTGATCGACGCGGGAACCGGGAAGGTGGTACGGACCCAATCGCTCGTGAAGGACGTGGACTATCGGCGTTGGAACCGGGAGAAAGGGGCGTATGAGTTGATCGAAAAGGTGAACCTGCGGGCGACGAAGGACTCGCTGCCGTTGGCCGAAGGAGAGGTGCTGCGGGTGCAGCCGGCTTGGCACGCCAACATCGTAGTGGACGGGTTTCATTACTTCCTGGTCAGCACGAGGCATCGACGGAATCGGCAGCCGCCGAAGGGCCGGGCGGGGCCGGCCTATTGCGTGGCGCGGGTGAATGTGGCAAGTGGGAAGGTGGAGTATTTGGAGTTACCAGTGGCCGTGGACGATACGGGGAAGCGGTTGTACGGCGTTCCGCTGCGGACAGAGACGAAGAACGCGGAGGGGGTGGACGTGGCGACGGAGGATCGGTCCCGGATGGACGGATGGCAGACGCCGGCGTTTTGGGGGAGCCCGGTGGCAATTAACCATAAGATCTTTTTTACGATTTCGGTGGGGACGACGTACGTGCTGGATGCCCGGGCGAAGGTGCTGGATGAGAAGGCGATTTTGGGGGTGAATGATTTGGGTCCGTTGGGGAAGACTTGGAGCCAGAACTCGGTTTCCTTCGACGGGAAACGGATTTATCACCGGACGGCGAAGGAGTTGATCTCGATCGGGCGGTAAAATGCTGCGAGCGGAGATTTTTAATTATGGAACCGAATAGCAAGAATATTGAGGGTGAGGCACTTGGCGCCGAGGTCTCCGCGATGACCGGGGAGGCGAAGACGAAGGCGCTTCGCATGGATGGGATTCTGGAGTGGCTGCAGCGGGATGTCTGGCCGAATGTTAAGCCGGAGTTCCGGGGCAAGCCGATGACGAAGGAAGAGATGGATGCTCTCTGGGAGTAGACGCGGAGGCGTCCTGGTTTAAGAAACGTCCCTCTTCGCTGGGATTCTGATGGAAGAAGGCGAGTCGCCGGGCTGAACCAAACAAAGGAGCCGAGTTTAACCGCGCACGGCCTCGATCGGTGATCGCTGCGGTTTGACGAGCGCCGGGGTCGTTGTATACACTTCCGGTGAGTTTTGCATGCGTCTGATTGCGGTCTTCTTCCTCGTTTCCGGCGGGCTGGCTTTGGCCCAGAACAATATACAGTTCTTCGAGACTAAGATCCGGCCGGTGCTAGCGGCGCAATGCTGGAGCTGCCATTCGACCCAGGCGAAGGTCTCTTTCGCCGGCCTCCAACTCGATTCGAAGGCCGGGCTGGCAAAGGGTTCGGATGGCGGAGCCGTGATCGTGCCGGGCCAACCGGAGGCGAGCCGATTGTTTCAGGCGCTCCTCTATAAAGGCTCGACCAGGATGCCTCCGACGGGTATGTTGCAGGCGCCGGTGATCGAAGATTTCCGCACGTGGATTAGCGCCGGGGGGGTCTGGCCGGAAGAGGCCGCCGTGGCCGTAGCAGCGGGCGGCGCGAGGAAGGCCAATCTGGACCACTGGGCCTGGAAACCGGTGAGCAAGCCGGCCGTGCCGGCCGTGAAAGACGGGCAGTGGCCGCGCGACGAGATCGACCGATTTGTGCTGGCGCGCCTGGAAGCGAAAGGCCTGCGGCCAGTGGCGGATGCAACCCCGGAGAGTTGGTTGCGCCGCGTCTCTCTGGACCTCACCGGGCTACCCCCCACGGTAGCCGAGCAAGACGACTTTTTACGGGAACGGAACTATGAGAAGACCGTGGACCGTTTGCTGGCTTCACCGGGGTTCGGGCAGCGCTGGGGACGGCATTGGCTCGACCAGACTTACTACGCCGATAACATCGAGATCGGCAGGCGGGTGCCGGCGCGGCACGCGTGGCGGTATCGGGATTATGTGATCGACTCGATCAACCGCGATACCCCGTATCCGCGGTTCATTCTGGAGCAGTTGGCCGGGGACCAGTTGCCGTGGACGAAACCGGAGGAGCGGCGGAACAACCTGGTGGCGACGGGATTTCTGGCGCTCGGGCCGTGGCCGCTCGTGAACGCAGACAAGGTGCAGTTGCAAATGGACGTCGTCGATCTGCAAGTCGACATGGTGGGCCGGTCGTTTCTGGGTCTCACGATGGGCTGTTCGCGTTGTCATGACCATAAGTTCGACCCGATCACGCTGGCTGACTACTACGGCATGGCTGGTATTTTAGCGAGCACCCGGACCCTGACGGGGCGGATGGGGCTGAGCGTATTCAGCAACGTGAATTCCATGCTGCTGCCGGAGTTGCCGGAGGAGTTAGCGAAGCGAGCCGAGGAGACCCGGGAGTATTGGAGCCGGCTAACGGCGGCGCGGGAGGAGTTGGCAGCTTTGCGGGCGAAGCGGAAGCCGCTCGAGAAAGATAGCGAGGCTGCCAAGGCGGTGGACAAAGAGGTCGCCAAGGCCACCCAGGCCGTTAAGCTGCTGGAATACTTGCCGGTGGTACCCCCGACGGCCCATGCGGTGCAGGACGGCGACATGCCCGCGGATTGCCGCGTGAACGTCCGGGGGAACGCACACCAACTCGGCAAAGAGACACCGCGGAGCGGAGTGGCGATCGGGGGACTGGAAGGCAAGTTGGACATCGCCGACTTCACGAGCGGCCGGAAGGAGTTGGCGGAGTGGATCGGACGCAAGGAAAATCCTTTGACCGCGCGGGTGATGGTGAACCGGGTTTGGCACCATCTGTTCGGGGCGGGGATTGCGCCGACGATTGACAACTTAGGCACGCGCGGCACGGCGCCGAGCCATCCGGAGTTACTGGACTATCTGGCGGCGGAGTTTGTCGACGGGGGTTGGTCGCTGAAGAAGCTGGTGCGGCGGATCGCGCTGAGCCGGGTTTATCGGCTGGGCGGCGAAAGCTTGGCGACCGGGATGGAGCTGGACCCGGAGAATCGACTGCTGTGGCGGATGAGCCGGCGGAGGCTAGAAGCGGAGACGATTCGGGACGCGATGATGGTGGTGAGCGGGACGATGCAGACAGGGGCCGGGGGACCAGCGATTCCGTTTGAGGTGCCGGGTAACGTGAACCTGGCGGAGCCGGAGTTTTTGAATGAAGAGGCGAAGTTGGACCCGGCGACGAGGCTGCGGCGGTCGGTGTATCTGCCGGTGCTGCGGAAGAGCCAATTAGTGGAGCTGGACATTTTGAACCTGTTCAACTTTCCGGATTCCAACCAGATCACGGGTCCGCGGCAGGCGACGACGATTCCGACGCAGTCGTTATATCTGATGAACGCGCCGTTTGTGCAGGAGCAGGCGGCGGCGTTGGCTGAGTCGTTGCTGGCGATGAGTACGACGGACGAAGGGCGGATCCGGGCGTTGGCGCGGCGCGTGTATGGACGAGAGATTCAAGCGGGCGAAGGGGAGCGGTGGTTGGCGTTTGTGCGGTCCGTTGATCCGGTGGAGGCGTGGAAGCGCCTTTGCCATGCGCTGCTGATTTCGAACGAGTTTTTGTATCGAGGCTGATGATGAATCGACGCTTTCTATTGCGGCAGGCGGCTTGCGGATTTGGATCCGTCGCCTTAAACGGATTGCTGGCGGCGGAGAACTTGCTGGTCCGGACGCCGCATCACAAGGCGCGAGCCAAGCGGGTGATCTTCCTGTTCATGCAGGGAGGCCCATCGCAGATCGACCTGTTCGAATACAAGCCGGAGCTCGAGAAACGAAACGGACAGCCGTTGACGTTCAAATTGCCAAAGAACTACGAAGCGCCGGGGATTCGCGATTCGCGGATCTTTGGTCCGATGGGGAAATTTGTGCGGCAGGGGCAGCGGGGGATGCTGCTTTCCGAGATGCTGCCGCACATCGGCGGGGTGGTGGATGATCTCTGTTTCCTGCACGGGATGCACGCCGATAGCGAGGCTCATGCTCCGGCAATTCGGCAGCTGCATACGGGGCAGAGCATTCAAGTGCGGCCGTCGATGGGGGCGTGGACGCTTTATGGCCTAGGGACGGAGAACCAGAATTTGCCGGGATTTGTGACGATTTGCCCGGTGCTGAGCGGAGACAGCGGGACGCCGCAACTGTTTGGCAGCGCGTTCCTGCCGGCGATTTATCAGGGAACGCCGATCGGGAAGGCCGGCGAGGCGAAGAACGCACGGATTGATTACCTGCGCGACGCGAACGTGACGACGGCGGAGCAACGGAAACAGTTGGATTTCCTGGCGGATGTGAACCGGCGGCATTTGGAGACGAGCGGAGCGGAGGCAGAGTTAGAAGGCCGGGCGGCGTCGTTTGAACTCGCATTCCGCATGCAGATGGAGGCGCCGAAGGTGTTGGACCTTTCGACCGAGTCGCCGGCTACGCTGGCGCTGTACGGGATTGGGGACAAGGAGACGGACGATTTTGGGCGCCAATGTTTAATGGCTCGGCGCATGGCCGAGGCCGGGGTGCGATTCGTGCAAGCGAGCGATAGCAGCTGGGATCATCACGGGAAGTTGCGGCAGAGTTTGCCCGTGCGGTGCAAGGCGGTGGACAAGCCGATTGCGGGGCTGATTACGGATCTGAAACAACGGGGTTTGCTGGAGGATACGCTGGTTTTGTGGGGCGGCGAGTTTGGCCGAACCCCCTTTGACCAGGACTTGTCGCAGGGCAAAGCGCCGCTGTCGGAACGAGGGCGGGAGCACAATCCGCGCGGCTTCACGATGTTCATGGCGGGAGGCGGCGTGAAGCCCGGAATCTCGCACGGAGAGACGGACGAGTTGGGCTGGGAAGCGGTGCGGGGCAAAGTCCACATCAACGATTTACACGCGACGATGCTACATCTGTTGGGTATCGACCATGAGCGCCTGACGTATCGCTATACGGGACGGGACTTCCGGCTGACGGATGTGGCCGGACGCGTGGTGCGAGAGATTTTGGCGTGAAGACTGCGAAAGCGCCCCTGCGCGACGATGCGGCGAAGCGAAAGATTTACGCGGCGGTGCTGCAGCGGATTTTGAAAGGCGAGCTTAAGCCAGGAGTTCGACTGGTAGAAGGTCAGCTGGCCGAGCAATACGCGGTGAGCCGGACGATCATCCGGGAGGTTCTGTTTACCCTTCTGCGAGACAATCTGGTCGAGCGGAATCACAACCGGGGGACGCAGGTGGTTTCGTTCACACCGGACTGCGTGGAGGATCTGTACGAGATCCGCAAGAGCCTGGAATTGCTCGCCTTGCGGACGGCGATTACCGTGATGCCGTTGGAGCCACTGTTTGCCTTTGAGCAGCGGTTTCGCGAGTTGGAGAGTGAACCGGTGCACGTGGCTGCTCCGCAGCATGTGGAGATTGACTTAGCGTTCCACGCGTTCGTTTTTGAACATTGCCGGAACAAGCGGTTGGTGGCATACCTGGAAAATGTTTCGCAGCTGATTCATTCGTTGCGCTTGCTGGGTTACGAACTGGAGGACGTGGTGCGCGAAACGGGGGCGCAGCATTTAGCCTTGGTGCAAGCGTTTATCCGGCGGGACTTACCAGCGGCGGAACGGCTACTGAGCGAGCACATCGACTGGAGCAAGCGGAACGCGCTGCGGATGCTGATCCTGCGGCGGGACGGCGGCAACCGGCGGGGGATCGCGCTGGTGCCCTAACGGTCAGCAGCGGCAAGCCCCCTTTGACATTGCGGCGTGGCTTCCATACCGTGTAGGAAGCTATGCCGTCGTTTGTTTCTCGCCGTTCTCTATCTCGCCGCAGCGTTTTGCGCGGCGGGGGTGTTGCGCTCGCGCTGCCGTTTCTCGATTCCATGACGCCGGCGTTCGCGCAGAAGCGGGTAACGCCACGGCGTATGATCGCCATCTGCAACAACCTTGGTTTGCTGGCCGACCACTTTTTCCCGCAGGCACCGGGCCGGAATTACGCGTTGTCGGCGTCGCTGCAACCACTGGAAGCACATCGCAACGATTTCACCGTTTTTTCCGGCGTGTCGCATCCGAACGTGGACGGCGGCCATCCGGCGGACGTCTGCTTTTTGACCGCGGCGCCGCATCCGGGCAGCGGCTCCTTTCGGAACACGATTTCGCTGGATCAGCATATCGCCGAGCAGATCGGCACGTTGACGCGGTTTCCGTCTTTGACGCTGGCCGTGAACACGCGAGTGCGCAGCCTGTCGTGGACCGGCACGGGAGTGGCTATTCCTCCGGAAGACAAGGCCGCCGCAGTGTTTCAGGAGTTGTTCTTTCAAGGCAGCCCCGAGCAGGTGGAAGCGCAGATTCGCAAGCTCGATACGGGGCGGAGCATTCTTGATACCATCGCGGGCCAATCGAAGGATTTAGAACGGGGGCTCGGGGCGCGGGACAAGGATCGGCTGGACCAATATTACACAAGCGTTCGCGATCTCGAAAACCGTTTGCAGGCGTCGCGCGGCTGGGAGCGGAAGCCCAAGCCGGTGGTGAAGAGCGCCCCTCCGGTGGACTTGGCAAACCCGGCGGCCTACATGGAAAAAGTGGGCGTGATGTATGACTTGGCCCGACTCGGCATTGAGACGGATTCGACGCGGTCGATCACGCTGATGCTGGAAGGGGTGAGCACCCCGGTGATGGACATCACCGGAGCGAAGATTACCGACGGCTATCACAACCTTTCGCACCATGGAAAATCGGAAGAGAAGCGGGGGCAGTTGAAGGTGATCGATGAATGGCACATGAAGATGTTGGGACAACTGCTGACGCGCTTGAAAGCGGTGCGGGAAGACGAGGACTCGTTGCTCGACCGGACGATGGTTCTTTACGGTTCCAACTTCGGCGACGCGAACGCGCATACCTGTTTCAACATGCCGATGATCCTGGCCGGCGGCGGCTTCCGCCATGGGCAGCACCTGGCGTTCGACCGGAAGAACAACTACCCGCTGCCGAATCTCTACGTTTCGATGCTGCAACGGATGGGGATTGAGACCGATCGTTTTGCTTCTTCCACCGGCACGATGCGGGGCTTGGAGCTGGCATAGATGAAGGTGCGTCTGGCCGCTTTGTGGGGTGGAGTGGCGCTCGCCTGGGGGGCTCCGCCGGATTCCGGGTTTCTACAGCAGAATTGCGTAATGTGCCACAACAGCGCGGGGAAGCAGGGCGGACTGGACTTGACGGAGCAAGTCAGTTTCGCCCAGTGGGTGAAGGTTCATGATGGTGTGCAGGAGGGGGAGATGCCGCCGCGGCAGATCTCCAAGCGGCCCGAGGCGGCGGCAACGAAATCGTTCCTGGATGGGCTGGCGGCGGAGTTGCGGGCCCAAGAAGGCAAAGATGGCCGGGCGCTCGATCGGCGGCTGAACCGAATGGAGTACGAGAACGCGCTGCGCGATTTACTGCAGGCTCCGTGGTTACAGATTAAGGGTCACTTCCCCGAAGATGGCGAGGCGTTCCGGTTCAACAAGAGCGGCGAAGCGCTCGACATTTCGCATGTTCATCTGGCGCGCTATCTGTCGGCGGCAGACTATGCGATTCGCCAGGTAATCAGCGTGCAGAAGGCGCAACCGCCCACCGTCACGACGCGCTACTACGCTCGCGATCAGAAGGAGCTGACGAACAAGATCAACCACTCGAACCAGCGGGGCGACCGGCAGGCGTATCCGATTTTGGGCTGGAAGGGGCAGCCGGAGATCTACAACAAGACCGCACCGTTTTCAGTAGGGGCGGTCGATCCCAACACCCGCGAGCAGGAGGCGATGGCTTGGGTTTCGAGTAATTACGTGACCGGTTTCCGTTATCACTGGGACGGCTTTAAGGCGCCGGTAGCGGGCCGTTACCGGGTGCGCTTCAGCGGCTATTCCATCTGGGTCGCGCCGCTCGAGGGCGACCGGAGGCACCTGCCGGATTTCGAAAAAGTAACGAAGGGACGGCGCTATGAGCCGGTGACGGTTTATACGCGGAGCGGGGTGATGAATCGGCGAGTGGGCGAGTTTGATTTGACCCCGGAGCCGAAGGTTCACGAGGTGGGCGAGGTGTGGCTACTCGCCGGTGAAACGCTGGTGCCCGATGCTTCGCGGCTGTATCGATCGCGCCCCAATAACTTCCGCAATCCGCTGATGCAAGCCGACGGCGCGCCGGGCGTAGCCTTCCGCTGGATGGAGGTCGACGGACCACTCTATGACGAGACGACGACGGCGGGTTACCGATTGCTCTTTGGCGACGCGGGTGCGAAGCCGGACGCGGGGGGACTGCTGCGGAACTTTCTACGGCGGGCGTATCGCGGGCCCGTGGCCGAGGCGGACACGAAGCGATTTCTGGCATTGATTGAAGGGCAACTGGCGAAAGGCGTGTCCTTTACGGAGGCGATGATCACCGGCTATACCGCTGTGTTGGCTTCGCCTGGCTTCGTTTTTGTCAACGCGCCCCCGGGTCGGTTGGACGACTATCGGCTGGCGACACGGCTGGCGCTGTTCCTCTCCAACTCGCTGCCGGACGAGCCGCTACGCGCTCGAGCCGCGCGGGGAGAACTGAGCCGGCCCGAGATCCTGCGGGCGGAGACCGAGCGGTTACTGAGTCAGAAGAGCTCGCGCCGGTTCGTCGACGCGTTTCTGGACTACTGGATTGATCTGCGCAAGATTGAAGACTCGACCCCTTCGGCCAGTTTGTACAACGACTACTACTTGGACGATGCCCTGACCGAGGCTTCGGTGGCCGAGAGCCAGCTTTTCTTCGCGGAGATGTTGCGCAACAATCTCCCCTCCCGTCATGTGGTGAACTCGGATTTCACTTTCGTGAACGACCGGTTGGCGGCTCACTACGGCATCCCCGGGGTGACAGGAATTGCGATGCGTCGGCTTCCTGTGCCGGCGGGTAGCCCGCGCGGCGGATTCATGACCCACGCGAGCGTGTTGAAGCTCACCGCCAACGGGACGACGACTTCGCCCGTCCTGCGCGGCAAGTGGATCATGGAGCGGATACTGGGCTACGAGATTCCGCCCCCGC
>JBKJLJ010000125.1:0-4451 GCA_046597015.1 Bryobacteraceae bacterium | reverse complement strand
TGGCGGGCGGCGAGATCGCGGGACATATCGTTGGCGGGGACCTGGGCGGTGTAGAGGGAGACCAGATTCAAGCGGGGCGGGGTCCAGACGTTGTTGGCGGAGTGGCCGCCGAGGAGGCGCCCGCAGATGACGTCGGCGTGGGAGTACCAGCGGTATTCGGTGACGATGGCGGCGATGCGTTTGCGGGGGGAGGGGGCGAGGCTGGCGAGGAATTGGCGGCGAAGCATGCTGTTTTCTATTATGCATTTTTGTTTTTGCATTGAAACGCATATGCGAGTAAAGTTTGGGGTATGAAATTTTCACGCCGTCATTTGATGCAGACCGCCGGGGCGTTGCCGCTGGCCGGAGCGGCTTCGGCCGCGGAGACGACGCCGGACTATCTGGCGGAGTTGGGAGTGGTGCCGATCATCAATGGGGCCGGGGTTTACACGATGATGACGGCGAGCTTGATGCGGCCGGAATGCGTGCGGGCGATTGCGGCGATGTCGACGAAGTTTGTGCGGTTGGACGAGTTGCACGATGCGGTGGGCAAGCGGATTGCGAAGCTGTTGGGGGCGGAGGCGGCGATGGTGCCATCGGGGGCGGCGGCGGCTTTGACGGTGGGAACGGCGGGGGTACTGACGGGGACGAATCAGGATTTCATTGAACGGATTCCGGACTTGACGGGCATGAAGACGGAAGTGATTGTGCAGAAGTCGCATCGGTTTCCGTACGACCACATGGTGCGGAATTGCGGGGTGAAGTTAATTGAGGTGGAGACGCGGGCGGAGATGGTGAAGGCGATGGGGCCGAAGACGGCGATGATGCTGTTTTTGAATAAAGCCGACCATTTGGGGCAGGTGAAGATGAAGGAGTTTGTAGCGATCGGGAAGGAGTACAAGGTTCCGACGTTCAACGATGCGGCGGCGGATGCGCCGCCGGTGGAGAATCTGTTTACGCCGATTCGGTTGGGTTTTGACTTGGTTTGTACTTCGGGCGGGAAGGGGATTCGGGGACCGCAGTCGGCCGGGATATTAGCGGGGCGGGCGGATTTGATTAAGGCGGCGCGGATGAACACTTCGCCGAACAGCGACTCGATTGGGCGGTGTTGCAAGGTGAATAAGGAAGAGATGGTGGGGATGATGGTGGCCCTCGAATCGTTTTTGAAGGAAGACCATAAGGCGAATTGGAAGGAGTGGGAGAAGCGGGTAGAGACGATGCGGCGGGTGATTGCGAAGATGCCGGGGATGAAGGCGACGCCGTTTGTGCCGCCGATTGCGAACTCGGTGCCGCACTTGCGGGTGCAGTGGGACGTGAAGAAAGTAGGGCTGACGGAGTTAGATTTGATGAAGCAGTTGCGAGGGGGTACGCCTTCGATTGAATTGGTGCCGAACGATCCGAAGCCGGGCGAGGGGGTGGAGATTGCGAGTTGGATGTTGCAACCCGGTGAGGCGGAGATTGTGGCGGGGCGGATTGAAGAGGTGATGGGGCGGAAGGCTTAGGCGAGGCCGCTGATTTCGGCGGCGGCTTTGCGGAGTGCCGTGATGATTTTACGGTCCTTCTGCGGGCGGAAGCGATGGATGGGGCCGGAGAGGCTGAGGCCGGCGATGGCTTCGCCGCGGGAGTTGAGAATGGGGGCGCCGAGGCAGGTGGCTTGGAGGGCGACCTCTTCCGTTTCGATCGCGTAGCCCTGGCGGCGTATTTTCGCTAGTTCGGTTCGCAGTACGGTTTCACTAGTGATTGTCTTTTCGGTGAGAGGGGTGAGGGGGCGACCGCTGATGAGGCTATCGACGACGGCGGGGGGAGCCCACGCGAGGATGGCGCGGCCGAGGGCGGAGGCGTGGACAGTGACGGTGGCACCGGGGCGCTCGGAGAAGCGGAGGGCGGATTCGGAAGGGACGACTTCGAGGTAGACGACTTTGTCGTGTTGAAGTTTGCCGAGGTTGACGGTTTCTCCGAAGGCGTCGCGGAGGCGGATCATATGGGGGAGGGCGGCGCGGCGAAGGGTTTCGAGATCTTCGCCGGCGGTGAGAAGGCCGGGGACGCCGTAGCCGAGGCGGTAGGTTTTGTCGGCTTCGTCCCGGATGAGGACGCCGAGATGTTGGAGAGTGCTGAAGACGCGGAAGACGGTGGATTTGGGGATGCCGGTGCGGACGACGGCTTCGCCGAGGGAGATGGTTCCGGCGCGCGAGACCTCTTCGAGAAGGCGAAAGGCGCTTTGGAGGACCGGGACCAGGTAACGGGGCTGGGTGGCGGAGGGGGTGGGTTTCACGGCGACGAAGGGAAGTATGGCATACTTCGTCGAAGAAGAAGAGGTTCAATAGAGAAGCGTGCGTTCCTTATCCGAAATCCATGAAGCGGCGGTGCGGGCGAAGACAGCGGGGTCTTTGGCGCGGTATGAGCGATCGCAACGGTCGCTGGCGGGCGGCGTTTCGAGTAGTTTGCGGCGGGCGGCGCGGCCGTATCCTTTGTTCTATGAGCGCGGGGCGGGGAGCCGGATTTGGGATGTGGACGGGAACGAATACATCGATTTTGGCTTGGCCTGGGGACCCTTAATATTGGGCCATGCGCCGGCGAGCGTGACGGCGGCGATTGTGGAGCAGGCGGGGAAGGGGCTGACGTTTGGGGCGCAGCATGAGTTGGAATATTTGGTGGCGGAAAGGCTGACGGTGATTGTGCCTTGCGCGGATCTGGTGGTGTTTTCGAACGCGGGGACCGACGTTGTGAACATTGCGCTTCGGTTGGCGCGGGCGTTGACGGGGCGGCCGAAGTATTTGAAGTTTGAGGGGCACTACCACGGGTGGGGCGATCAGGCGCTGGTGAGTTATCGGTTTGGGGCGGGGCATCCGGTGGGGGTGGCGGAGCCAGTGGGTAAAGGCCAATTGCCGCATGACCATGTGCTGGTGGCGGAGTGGAACGACCGGGCGGCGGTGGAGGAGTTATTTGCCACCCACGGGGCGGAGATCTCGATGCTGGCTTGTGAGCCGATGCTGGCGAATTCCGGGTGCATTCCGGCGGAGCCCGGGTTCCTGGAATTCCTGCGGGAGATTACGACACGGTACGGTACGTTATTGTTGTTCGATGAGGTGATCACGGGTTTTCGGGTGGCATTGGATGGGGGGCAGGGGCGGTACGGGGTGACGCCGGATTTAGCGACGTTTGCCAAGGCGGTGGGGGCGGGGACGCCTTTGAGCGTGCTGGCGGGGAAGCGTGAGTACATGGACGCGATCAGCCGGGGAGAGGTGGTGCACGCGGGGACGTTGAACGGGAATCCGCTGGCGTTGGCGGCGGCGGGGGCGGCGCTAGAGGAGTTGAGCGTGCCGGGCTTCTATGAGCGGATCCACGCGTTGGGGGATCGGTTACGGGCGGGGTTGGAAGGGCTGTTGCGGGCGAAGGGGCATGCGGTGGTGACGACGGGGGATGGGCCAGTGTTTCAGGTGGCTTTTCAGGAGACGGCTCCGCGGAACTATCGGGAGACGATGGCGGGGGACAAGGCGAAGTACAGCGACTTTGCGATTGGTTTGTTGAACGAAGGGATTTTGGTTTTGCCGGATGGGCGCTGGTACATTTCGGGGGCACATACGGAGGCTGATATTGATGCCACGCTAGCCGCGGCGGGCAGGGCCCTGTAGAATAAGGGCTTGGTTTACAAACTGGTTTACGAAAACCTGAAGCATCGGCCGGTGAGGACGTTGCTGAGCGCGCTAGCGATTGGGCTGGGCGTGACGATGATGTTGACGCTGGTGGGACTCGGCGAAGGCATGATGGAGGACCAGGCCGCGCGGGCGCGCGGCGTGGGGGCCGACCTCGTGGTACGAGCGCCAGGCAGTTCGGTGGTGGGTATGGGCTCGCTGTCGATGAACCAAAAAATTTTGGACTATGTCCGATCGCAGCCGCACGTGGTGATGGCGACGCCGGTGGGGATCCATTCGACGGGCGGAGTGAGCTCGATTATGGGCGTGAATTTCGACGAGTTTTCGGCGATGGGCGGGGGGTTCAAGTTCCGGGACGGCGGCAAGTTTGCCGAGCAGGGCGAGGTGATCGTGGATGATTTGTACGCGCGCGAGAAGAAGCTGGATGTGGGTTCGACGTTGCACACGATGAATCGGGATTGGCGGGTGGCGGGGGTGTTTGCGTCGGGGAAGTTGGGGCGGGTGATGATTCCGTTGACGCTGTTGCAGGATCTGGCGAGCGCGAACGGCAAGGTTACGATGATCTATGTGAAGCTGGACGATTCGAGCCAGACGCAGGCGGTGATTGACGGGCTGAAGAAGCAGTTGCCGGAGTATCCGATCTACGCGATGGAAGAGTTGATTAAGCAGTTTTCGGTGAGTAACTTGCCGGAGCTTAAGGCGTTTATCGGGGTGGTGGTGGCGTTGTCGGTGCTGTTCGGGTTTCTGGTGGTGTTTTTGGCGATGTATACGGCGGTGCTGGAGCGGACGCGGGAGATCGGCATTTTGAAGGCGCTGGGG
>JBKJLJ010000066.1:0-3631 GCA_046597015.1 Bryobacteraceae bacterium | reverse complement strand
GGCCGTCGGGATCGCGCACGGCGATGAGGAAGATGCGGCTGTCTTCGGGGGAGAGTCCGGTGGTTTCGAGGTCGAATTGGAGGCGGCGCAGATGGCGATAGGAGAGCTGGCGAAAGTAGTTGCGGCCGGTGGCAACGAGGTACTGTTCTTCTGGGGCGAGGCAGAGGACGGACTCCTGACCGAGTTCGCGGAGATGTCGCACGCCGCGAGCGCGGCAGATGGCGGCGGCGAGTCCGGTGCCGTCCTCGGCCGAGAGAAAGTACCGGAGAGCGCCGGGGCCGTCAAGCTCTCGATAGGCGAGGCTGGGAAGATCGTCAATCCGGTCGAGCAGCAGCCAGGGCCGGAAGCGGACCTCTTCGCGCACGAGCGCGGCTGTGGTGGGATGGCGCCGCCAAACGACACCACGACCGTTCGGTTCCGCCCACACCGAGACGATGCCCGGCGTGGGATCCCAACCCCAGAGCCACTCTTCGCTCGCTGCCTTCATTGCGGGAAGTTGCGGTAAACGGCCCTTTCGAAGCCACGGAGGGTGGAGACGGCGGCGGGATCGAGGAACGGCTGAAACTGCATGAGCAGTACGGCGCAGAGCTGGCTGGCGGGGTCGACCCAGAAGAAGGCGTTGTTGGAACCGGCCCAGGCCAGGCTACCGGCAGAACGGCCGCCGGGGTAGGCAACCGGATTCAGTAGGAAGCCGAAGGTGAACTTGTCGCGGGCGTGAGGATCCGGGTTTAGGCGAAGGTTAGCGGTGACGGTGGGGTAGGAGGTGGGAAGCTCAGGGACGTCGAGAGAGCCGATTTGGTTGACGGTCATCTGCCGGAGCGTTGCGGGTTGAAGCACGGACGAAGGGGTGCGGCCGAGGATGAACTGGAGGAACCTGGCGTAGTCTGGCGCGGTGGAGTAAAGGCCGCCTCCGCCGGTGAAGACCTTTGCCGGGGGGACGGGGCGCCGGGGATCCGGGCGGAGGATGCCATTGCGCTGGCGGCGTTGGTTGGTCACGAACCGGGGGTACTTGGCGGAGGGCAGAAGGAAGCTTGTATCCTTCATTCCTAGAGGGGCGAAGATGTGACGTTGGAAGTACTCTTCGAGGTTGAGTCCACTGATGGTTTCCACGAGGCGGCCGGCCCAATCGACGCTGGTGCCATAGGTCCAACCGGTGCCGGGGTCGAAGCGCAGAGGGAGGAGGCCAGTGGAGGCGGGTTTGGATTGGCGGTACTTGGCGAGCAGCGGGTCCCAGGTGGTGTAGGCGAAGCCGGAGGTATGGGTGAGCAGATGGCGGAGCGTGATTTTGGTTGCGGCGGGACGGAGGACGGAGAGCGATTCCAGGACGGGGAGTTGGGCGAGTTCGGGAAACTGATTCTCGACGGGTTCATCGAGCAAGAGTTTGCCTTGTTCGACGAGTTGGAGGGTGGCGACGGTGGTGACGGCTTTGGTGAGCGAGGCGACCGAGAAGATCCCGCTGAGGGGGACGCCGACGGAGCCGGAGTAGAGGACTTTCGTGGGGGAGGCGACGACGGCGGTGATGGCGGGGACATTGAATTTGCGCAGGGCCTGGGTGATGGCGAGGGGCTGAGCGCAGAGCGGGGCGGCGAGGAGGGAGGCGGCGAAGGTACGGCGATGCATTAGGTCTCTCCTCCTTGATGGTAGCGCCGGATGTCATGATGGGCTGATGAAACTGAATCGCAGAGAGGTGGCCGCATTGGCTGCGGTGGCTTTGGCTGGACAGGCGGAAGCGGCGGTGCCGGAGATCTGCGCCTTGAGCGCAGTGGAGATGGCGAAGCGCATTCGGGCGAAGCAGCTTTCGGCCCGGGAGGTTTTGGCGGCTCACCTCGGGCAGATTGAGCGGGTGAATCCGAAGGTGAATGCGATCGTGACGCTAGTGGCCGAGCGGGCGCAAGCCGCGGCGCGGGCGGCCGATGAGGCCACCGCGAAGGGCGGCAAACTAGGGCCGCTACATGGGCTGCCCATTGCCCACAAAGACCTGCAGCCGACCGAGGGAGTTCGGACGACGTTTGGTTCGCGAATCTATAAAGACTTCGTTCCAACCGAGGACTCCCTGCTCGTCGAACGGGTTCGCGACGCCGGAGCGATTCTGCTGGGGAAAACGAACACGCCAGAGTTTGGGGCCGGATCACAGACGTTTAACGAAGTGTTCGGGGCGACCCGGAACCCGTACGGCTTGACGCAGACCTGCGGCGGAAGCAGCGGCGGCGCGGCGGTGTCGCTCGCCTGCCGGATGCTGCCCTTGGCCGACGGGAGCGATATGGGCGGGTCGCTGCGGAATCCCGCGAGTTTTTGCAATGTAGTGGGGTTTCGACCTTCGCCGGGAAGGGTGCCGAGTTGGCCGGCGCCGATGAGTATGTCCCCGCTTTCGGTAGAAGGGCCGATGGCGCGATCCGTGGCGGATGTGGCGTTCTTTTTGTCGGTGTTGGCGGGGCCGGATGGACGGGCGCAGATGTCGCTGAGCGAGCCGGGGAGCCGGTTCGCGGGACCGCTGGGACGCAGTTTCAAGGGGGTGCGGGTGGCTTGGTGGAAAAACCTGGGAGGGCAGCCGGTGGACCCTCGGGTACGCGCCATCGTCGACGGACAACGAAAGGTATTTGAGGCGTTGGGGTGCATCGTGGAAGAGGCGGAGCCGGACTTTACAGGGGCGGACGAAACGTTCAAGACGCTACGAGAGTGGGCGGGGGCGTTAGGCAGGGCGGATCTCGTGAAGCAGCATCGAGGCCTATTCAAAGATACGATTCTGGGGGAAGTCGAGCGGGGGCTGAAGCTGACCGGGATGGAAGTGGGCAAGGCGGAGATGAAGCGGACGGAGTTATATCACCGCATGCGGCAGTTCCTGCAGCGGTATGAGTTCTTCGTGCTGCCGGTGAGTCAGGTGCCGCCGTTTCCGGTGGAGCAGCCCTATGTGACCGAGATCAACGGGACGAAGATGGGGACGTACATTGACTGGATGCGGAGCTGCTATTTCATCTCGACGGTAGGGAGTCCGGCGTTGTCTGTGCCGGCGGGGTTTACGGCGGAGGGGCTACCGGTGGGGATTCAGATCGTGGGACGGCATCGGGACGATTGGGGCGTGTTGCAAATGGGGAATGCTTTCGAGGAGGCGACCGGAGTGGGGAAGCGAGTGCCGGGGGTGGCGGTCTAAGAGTTGCGTTGTGATGAGCCTGCGGCCCCGCTCCGAGCGAGAACTGGCTTGGAGCGGGGCCGGAGCGGTAGGTTACCCGAGGAAGCCGAGATCGCGCGTTGCGAAGTTCTTCAGGTTTGGGAAGATCGAGTTGAGCGAGGCGTCGGGAACTCCGAACCACTTGGAGAGCGTCGCGCCGTACTGGTCGAGTCCGGTCGAGGGAAGCAACGTTCCGCGGTTGCCACTATCGTCGGGGCCACCGAGGGAGAGATCGGGGAACTGTCCATAGAGGTCGCCCCCCTGCACGGCACCGCCCAGGACGAGGAAGTGGCTGCCCCAACCGTGATCGGAGCCGGTGCCGCTAGGTTGCAGGGAGCGGCCGAACTCCGATTCGGTGAACGTCGTGACGTCGTTGGCTACACCGAGTTCCTGGGTGGAGAGATAGAAGGCGTTCATGGCGTCTGAGATCTGTTTGAACAGATCCCATTGCTGCCAAGCCTGGGC
>JBKJLJ010000846.1:0-10041 GCA_046597015.1 Bryobacteraceae bacterium | reverse complement strand
TGGGTTGGAAGGCTTCGGGGGCGCGGGTTTCGAGTCGTTCGAGGGAGAGGGCGAGGAGGGCGCCGCGCTTATTTTCGGCGAACGCGTGGATTTCGTCGACGATGACGACGCGGGGGGAGAGGCCGTCGAGCCAGGACTTTTGGGAGAGGAGGGAGCTGAGGGATTCAGGGGTGGTGAGGAGGAGGTGGGGACGGCGGCGGGCCATGCGGGAGCGGTCTTTGGTGGAGGTATCGCCGGTGCGGATTTCCATGCGGATTTGGTCGCGCGGGGGGAGGGTTGCATTGAGGGCGGCTAGGGGTTCAGCGAGGTTTCGTTCGATGTCGCGGCCGAGGGCTCGGAGGGGGGTGACGTAGACGGCGAGAGTTGCGTTGGGGAGGGTTCCGCGGGCGGCGTCAGCGCCGAGGCGGGCAAGGACGGAGAAGAAGGCGGCCAAGGTTTTGCCGCTGCCGGTGGGGGCGAGGATGAGCGTATTTTCGCCGCGGAGGGTGCGGCGCCAGGCGATTTCCTGGACGTTCGTCGGGGCCGTGTAACGGGCGGCGAACCAATCGGTCAACGCCTTCGGCATCCAATCTGGCCAGACCCTGCGCAAGCCTTGCTAAGCTACCCCTTCCTTCGTATGGTAGCAAGTTGAATCTGCCATAATCGCGGGAAGATATGCTGCGTCGAACCTTTCTTTTCTCCTCTTCCCTCGCGGGTCTGGCTGCCCAGGAGAAGCCCAAGCGCAAATTGGATGTTCCTTATGTGCCGTCGACCGAGGCGGCCGTGAAGGAGATGCTGAAGATGGCGAAGATCCAGAAGAGCGACGTCCTGTACGACCTGGGTTGTGGCGATGGGCGAATTGTGATCGCCGCCGCGAAGGCGCATGGCATTCGGGGCGTGGGAATTGATATTGATCCGCAACGGATCAAGGAGGCGCGGGAGAACGCGCGGGTGGCGGGGGTGGAGGCTTTGGTCCGGTTCGAAGAGAAGGACCTGTTTCAGGCTGACTTTCGGGAAGCTACGGTGGTGACGTTGTTTCTGCTGCCGAGCGTGAATATGAAACTGCGGCCGAAGTTACTGGCCGATTTGAAGCCCGGGACGCGGGTGGTTTCGAACACTTTTGACTTAGGGGACTGGAAGGCTGAGAAAGAGGTAAATCTGGATACCTACGATGAGGCGGAGTTTACGGGGCTTAGCCAGACGTTTTTTCTTTGGACGATTCCGGGGAAGCGGTAATAGACGGCTTGGGATTCTGGGAGTGACGAATCCGGGGATTGGGCGAGGCCGGTTTGGGTGGTTGCTTGGGTGGGCCGGGCGGGGTCCACTCGCTGACGGTCGCGGTTCGGTGCTGGGGGAGATGGGGGATGAGACGAGGCGGACGGTCTATCGCTGGTTAACTCCGGGGAAGCGTTGATAGACGGCTTGGAATTCTGCCAGTAAGGATTCCGGGGCTTGGCCTAGGCCGGCGACGACGGCGTGGGCGAAGTCGAAGTATTCGCGCTTTCTTTGTTCGTCCCAGTCGGCGGGGGGGCTCGCGAGGATCGCCCGGAGGTTCGAGATTTTGTCGGCGGTCTTGATGGCTTGCGCGCCGGCGGATTTGTGCGGGGCGCGTTCGACCTGCAGCCGTTTGCGTTCGGCCTTGGGAAGGGATTTGTCGTCCGTCAGTTCAAGGACCAAGCTCGTGACGAGGGGACCAAAGGCGGCGTCGAGTTCGGCGGCGGAGGTCTCCGTATCCTCGATCGTATCGTGGAGCAGGGCGGCGGCGACGACGTCGGCGTCGAGGCCAGCCTCGGCGACGAGATGGGCGACTTCGAGAACGTGGTTGACGTAGGGTTCGGAGGCTTCGCCCTTGCGTCGCTGTGCGGAGTGCTTGACGGCGGCGAACTGGGCGGCGCGAATCACTTTCAGCATGTCGCTTTTCATATTTACTCCGGGTTGGTCAGCCAGCGCTGGGCCAAGGCGGCGGGATCGCCGGTGAGATCGAGGGTTTCGCGTCCGGTTTCGACCCCGTCGACGGAGTAGACGGCGGCGATGCATTCGGCAGTGGGGATCAATTCCAAGCGCTTCGTTTTGGCGTCGAGGCGGAGTGTTTCGCCGAGCCAGGTGAACTGCACGAGGACGCGTTGCCCGTGGCCGACGGTGCGGCATTGGGTCAAGAACTCCGAGGTGAACGGCGACTTTTTGAGGGCTTCGGCGTGGGGGGTGCGGAGGACGGCCGCGGCGCGGTCGGCGTCGCGCTGTTCCTGTTCCCGCTTAAGCTTTTCAGGGTCCTTCTCTTCCCTGCCCTCCAGCGCCTTCAGATTATTTTCTAAGCTATCCAGGAAACTCATTCGTCGTCTGTACCGCCCTTGGCGACCTGGAAATGGCTCAAGGAGTCAGAATACTGGGCGATGCCTTTGAAGAGCGCTTCGGCAATCTTCTGGCGGACGTCGGGTTTGCGGAGCTCTCTTTCGTCGCGAGCATTGCTGAGGAAGCCGATTTCGGTCAGGATGCTCGGCATGTTGGCGCCGATGAGGACAACGAAGGGGGCGCGCTTGACGCCGCGATTCCGAACGTTCGCGGTGGGGTTGTACCAGCTTTTATAGAGGGCGGCGTTGACGCGAGAGGCGAACTCACGGGACTCGTCGATCTTGTCCTTCAAGGCGATTTTTTGGAGGAGATCGCGGAGTTCGAAGACGCCACGTTCGGAGGTCGCATTTTCGCGGGCGGCGGTTTCGAGGGCCGATTTCGAGGTGGTGAAACTGAGGAAAAAAGTCTCGACGCCGGAGACGGCTTTGATAGGCGAACTGTTGGCGTGGATGGAGAGAAACAGGTCGGCTTGGCTGTCGTTCGCCATTTTGGTTCGCTGCTCGAGGGGGATGAAGCGATCATCTTTACGGGTGTAGATAACTTCGGCGCCGAGGCCATCTTCGAGGAGGGCTCCGAGGCGGAGGCCGATATCGAGGACGACCTCTTTTTCGGTTAGGCCGGTGGGGCCGGCGGTGCCTTGATCGTGGCCGCCATGACCGGGGTCGAGGACGATGCGGCGAATTTTGAGGCCAAGCGCGCGGGTGAGGGAGGCGGCAGAGGTGTCGGCTGGGGCGGCAGCGCGGGCCCGGGTGGGGGAAGGCGGCGGCGGCGGGGTGGCCACGGCGACTTCGGCGATCCGGGATTTGGTGCGCAGCGAAGGATATTTGGGCATCGCGAAGGCGATGGAGTTGCGGGCGAAGAGGGTTGCCAGTTCCGGCGGCAGGGTCCAGATTTCGGGAGAGGAGGCGAAAGTTGGTTTGGGTTGCCACCGGCGGACCGAAGATTTGGAGCTGATGACGACCGGTTCGATGGGCTCAACCGTGATTGGTTTGGCTCCGGGGGCTCCGGGGGGGCGGAGTTCTATGATGAGGCGGGTGGGGTTGGAGAGAATTTCGGTGGAGAGTTGGGCGTTGGAGGCGAGATCGAGGACCAGGCGGGCGACGCCGGGCTTGGCTTCGCCGACGCGAATTTGGCGGAGTTGGGCGTCCCCGACGGCGATCGTCGTGGCGAGCCTGCCGCCGAGTTGGGGGCGGGTATTGACGAAGTCGAAGAACACGCGATCGGGGTTGCCCAGCCGGTTTTCGTGAAAAACGGGTTCAGCGGAGAAGTTAACCGCGATGCGGGTGACGGCGCCTTGGGACCAGAAGCGAACGTTGGAAAGAACGTTTACCTGCGCAAACGCAGATCCCGTTAGGAGGGTAACGGCGAGCAGCGAGTTGGCAAGTTGTCGGTTCACTTAGTGCGCAAATGGATTCTCCCCTCGGTATCGGTAAAGACCTCAATGGGCCGGTGTTCCGGCGGTTTGGGGACTTCCGACTGGGGGGAGGCAGTGGCGGTCTGGGTTCGGTTGACGACGGAGGCCTTGCGGGCTTCGCCGTATTTTTTCCCTACGCGGTAGACGTAATCCTGGGTTTCCCGGTAGGGCGGGATCCAGCCGTACTTATTGACGGCTCCAGCGCCGGCGTTGTAGGCGGCCAAGGCGAGGCGATCATCCTTGTACATGTCCTGCAAGTCGCGCAAATGTCTCACTCCCGCGCGAATATTTTCTTCGGCGTCGAAGGAGTTGCGGACGCCAAGGCCGCGGGCGGTGGCGGGCATCAACTGCATGAGGCCCTGAGCACCGGCGGAAGAGATGGCGTGGGAGTTGTAATTGGACTCGACCGAGATGACGGCGTGGACGAGGAGGGGGTCGACCTTATACTTGGCCGAGGCTTCCTGGACGATCCGGTTAATGCGGTTCTCACCCGACACCGGGGCGGGAGCCGGAGCGGCGGAGAGGCCGACTTCAAGGGGCGCAATGAGTTTGGGGGTGACGGTAACGGCGCTTCGGATGAGTTGCCCGGTGCGGCGGTCGGCCTTGACTTCGTAGCGCACGGTGCCGCTGTCGGCGGCCGATAGGCAGCTCGCGGCAGAGAGCAAAAAACAGACTGTGGAAATCTTGTTCAAAACAAATCTCGTACGCAATGATCGTACACTCCGTTGGGAAGCGCAATCGGGGATATTGCCGATGCTATGATTCTCTCATGGAAAACTGCCGTGGATTTGTCCTTGCCGGTGGCCGGAGCCGCCGCATGGGTCAAGACAAAGCCCGGATGCTGTGGGAAGGGGTGCCGCTGGTCCAGCATCAATGGCAGCGGCTGGAGGCGTTGGCGCCTGGGACGGCGATTCTGGGCGGGGATTATCGGGATTTGGGATTGGCGCAAGTGGTGGACGCTTATCCGGGAGAGGGTCCGTTGGGGGGCATTTTGACGGCTCTGGGGCAGAGCAAGGCGGCGCTGATCCTGGCGGTGGATATGCCGCGCGTTTCGACGGCGACGCTGCAGGCGCTGTTGCGCATGCCGTTGGGTGATGCGGTGGTGCCGCGCCATCCGGACGGACACATTCAGCCCTTGGCGGCGCTGTACCGCGAATCGGCGGGGCCCAAGTTGCAGGCGGTGTTCGACCGGGGTACGCGCCGGGTGGTGGAGGCGATCGGGGCGCTGGACGTGGCTTGGTACGATACGGCGGGAGAGGAGTTTCGAGCGATGAACACGCCGGCTGAGTATGAGGAGGCGTTGCACCCATAAATGAACGCGGCAGGCGAGTTCCCCCACTACATCGAGTTTCGTCACGTCTATAAGACGTTCGATCGGCCCATTTTAGTCGACTTCAATTTTCACGTTGATGCGGGGCAGACGGTGGCGATCGTAGGCCGGTCCGGGGTGGGCAAGAGCGTGAGCTTGGGCCACATCATGGGCTTCATTAAGCCGGATGCGGGTCAAGTGATCGTGGCGCATCAAGACACGACCAATTTCGAAGAGGCGGATCTGCGCCGGATTCGGAAGAAAGTGACGATGGTGTTTCAGTCCGGGGCGCTGTTCGATTCGTTGACGGTGGGCGAGAATATTGAGTTTTCGTTGGAGTTGCGGGACGACTATAACGCGCAGAACAAGGAAGACGTCGTACAAGGGCTGCTGGACCTGGTGGACCTGGGCGATTATCGGGAGGCATTTCCTTCCGACCTATCGACGGGGCATCGGCGGGCGGTGGCGATTGCGCGGGCGCTGGCGGCGCAGCCGGAATGCATTCTGTACGATGAGCCGACGACGATGGTGGACCCGATCATGAGCGACCATCTGGGGAACCTCATGCTGCGGTTGAAGACGCAGTTGCAGTTGACGTCAATCGTAGTGACGCATGATCTAGCCTTGATGCGGAAAGTGGCCGATAACGTGATTTTTCTTTTTGACAGCCACATCATCTACTTCGGGCCCGTGAAGGATTTGGATCAATCGGACCATCCGCATATTCAAGAGTTTCTGGCGATGGACCGGGTGGAGATCGCCTAGAACCGTCATTTAGATACACTGGTTTCGTCGCCCATGTCGAAACTAATTATCTCTTTCGGCGAGATCATGCTCCGCCTCGCCCCTCCGAACTTTGAACGGTTCCTCCAGTCTCCGCAGTTCCTCGCTACATTTGGCGGGGGAGAGGCCAACGTGGCCGTGGCGGTGTCCGGCTTTGGACTGCCAACGCGCTACTTGACCGTATTGCCGGCGAACAATGCGCTGAGCGATTCGTTTATCGGCGAAATGCGCCGGTTCGACGTGGACCCGAGCCACATTGTGCGGGGCAAAGGCCGCTTCGGAATTTACTTTGTCGAGACGGGGGCGAACCAACGGCCATCGAAGGTTTTGTACGACCGGGAAGGATCGGCGATTGCGCTGGCGCAGCCCGGGGCGATTGATTGGTCGACGGCGCTGGCAGGGGGAACGTGGTTCCACATTACGGGCATTACGCCGGCCATTTCGGCTTCGGCGGCGGCGCTGGCAATTGAGAGCGTGAAGGCGGCGCGGGCCGCGGGACTGAAGGTTTCGTGCGATTTGAATTTCCGGAAGAACCTTTGGAAGTGGGGCAAAACGGCAGTGGAGTTCATGCCGGAGCTGTTTCAGTACGTCGATGTGGGCATTGCAAACGAAGAAGATTGCCAGATGACGCTTGGGATCAAGACCGAGGCCGATGTGCATTCGGGCGAGTTGGATTTGGGGCAGTACGAGAAGCTTTCGAACGCGGTGTTGGCGGCGTATCCACAACTTGAGATGATCGCGATTACGTTGCGGGAATCGCATAGCGCGAGCCACAACGGCTGGTCGGCTTGCCTGAATAATCGGAAAGAGTTTTTGCACTCGCAGCACTACGAGATTCGCAACATTGTGGACCGGGTGGGCGGGGGCGACTGCTTCGCTGGTGGGTTAGTTTATGGGCTCAATGCGTTGGGCTCGCATCAGGACGCGTTGGAGTTTGCGGTCGCGTCTTCTTGCTTGAAACATTCGATTCCCGGGGATTTTAACCGTTTTTCGGCGGCGGAGGTTCATGGGTTGATTCAGGGCGGAGGCTCCGGACGTGTCCAGCGTTAAATTCCTTTTGTTGTTGGCGGCGGTGACGCTGCAGGCCGAGACGTTCGTTTCGAAAGTGGACGGGTCGGAGCAGCCTTACCGGGTGCATCTGCCGGCGAACTATGACGCGTCGAAGCCGATACGGCTGGACGTGGTGCTGCACGGTAGGAACGCGAAGTTGACGCCGGCGACGTTTTTCGCCGCGAAGCCGCATGTGGTGACGGATCGGATCGAGCTCGAAGTGTATGGCCGGGGCAATAACGCCTACCGTTGGGCGGGGGAGACGGACGTCTTCGAGGCGATTGCGGCGGTGCAGGCGAAGTACAAGATTGACCCGGACCGGATTGTGCTGCGGGGATTTTCGATGGGCGGCGCGGGGACGTGGCATTTGGGTTTGCACCATCCTTCGAAGTGGGCGGCGATCGAGGCCGGGGCCGGTTTTACGGACACGATTATTTATGCCAAGCGGACGAACCTTTCGGCGACCGAGCGGGCGGGGCTGCATATTTACGATGCGGTGGACTATGCCGCGAACGTGCAGTTAGTGCCGACCGTGGGCTATGGCGGGGAGTTGGATCCGCAGTTGAAGGCGTCGCAGAATATTCAAGAGGCGGTGGCGAATTTGACGGGGCTGCGGGCGCTGTGGCTGGTGGGTCCGAAGACGGAGCATAAGTTTCATCCCGAGAGCAAGGCGCAGTCGGAGGCGTTTTTAGCGGGGCATTTGCCGCGAAAAGCGAACGATCGGTACCGGTTTGTGACCTATACGCCGCGGTACGGCGATGGGCGCATTGAGGCGCTGGAGGAGATGTATCTGCCGGCGACGATTGACCAGCAGGGCGCGACGGTGACGACGAGTAACGTGATGATGCTGCGGCTGGCGAAGGGGAGCTACACGATCGATGGGCAGGCGGTGACCGGGACGGTGTTCCACAAGGCCGGGGGGCGCTGGGCGGCGGGCGAACCGAAGGGGCTGATCAAGCGGAGCGGGCTGCAGGGGCCGATCGATGATGCGTTTATGGATCGGTTCGTTTCGATTGGCGAGCCGGACGCGGCGTTTGCGGCGAACTGGAAGAAGCATATGAATGGGCAGCTTTTGCGGGCGACGGCGCCGGTGAAGGACGCACACCTGATTCTGTGGGGCACGCCGGCGACGAACTCGACGCTCGCAAAGATGTTGCCGAAGTTGCCGGTGCAGTGGACGGCGGCGAAGCTGACCGTGAACGGGCAGACGTTCGACGCGGCGACGCATTCGCTGGCGATGATTTATCCGAGCCCGTTGAACCCGTCGAAGTACGTCGTCGTGAACTCCGGGCACTCGTTTGGTGAGAAAGATCTGGAGGGGACGAACGCGTTGCTGTATCCGCGGTACGGGGATTACGCCGTGATCGAGAAGGCGACGGGGGCGGTGAAGCTGTCGGGATATTTCGATAGCAAATGGCAGTTTGCAGCGGCGCCGACGTATGCGAAGGACGTGGCGCCAATTCTGCAGGCCAAGTGCGAAGGCTGCCATCGGCCGGGGCAGATCGGTCCGTTTCCGTTGACGAACTATAAGCAGGCGGCGGCGTTTCATTCTGAGATTGGCCGGGTGACGCAGGCGCGGACGATGCCGCCGTGGTCGGCGATTCCGGGCTACGGATCGTTTCAACACGAGCGGCGGCTGAGCGAGCGGGAGATTACGACGCTGGCGCGGTGGTCAGAGACGGGGCAGTTGGAGGGCAAGGCGAGCGACCTGCCGGCGGCGAAGAAGTATAGCGATGATTGGGTTTTGGGGAAGCCGGATTTGGTGTTTACGCCGCCCGAGGCGTTTGCCCTCGAGGGCAACGGGGTGGACGTTTATCGGTGCTTTGTGCTGCCGAGCGGGCTGACTGAAGACAAGTTTATTCGCGCGTTGGAGGTGCGGCCGGGGAACCGGAAGATCGTGCATCACGTGCGGACGTTTGCGGACTCGACGGGGGAGGCGCGGAAGTTGGATGCGGCGGATCCGGCACCGGGATTTGATTGCTCGATCGGGATGGCGGTGGCTTATAAGCGGATCGGACTGGGCGGATGGGCACCGGGTTTGGAGCCGGATGATTTGCCGGAGAATACGGGGCGGCGGTTTCCGGCGAAGTCGGACGTGGTGATCGAGATTCACTATCACAAGTCGGGGAAGCGCGAGGTGGACCAGAGTTCGTTGGGGATCTGGCTGGCCGATTCGGCGAAGGTGAAGTTTGTGCAGAAGAGCGTGCCGATTGCGAACCCGTTTATCAAGATTCCGGCGGGGAACGCGCGGCATTTGGAGAAGGCTTCGTACACGTTGCCGAAGGATACGCGGGTGACGGCGGTGCTGCCGCATATGCACCTGTTGGGGCAAGAGATGAAGATGACAGCGGTGCTGCCGGATGGGTCGGAACGGCCGCTGGTTTGGGCGAAACCGTACGACTTCAATTGGCAGACGCAGTATACGTTTCAGGAGCCGATGGAGTTGCCGAAGGGGACAAAGGTGAACGTGAGCGCGTGGTACAACAACTCGGAATCGAACCCGAAGAACCCGAGCAATCCGTTGAAGGATGTGCGGTGGGGCGAGGGAACGACGGAGGAGATGTTGGTTGGGTTTTTGATTTACGTCGAACCGCGTGCGAATTAACAGCGTCGCGCCGATTCGGGTTTGCGATAACGGCGGGTGGACCGATACCTGGTTCGCCCGTCACGGGAGCATTTTCAACATCGCCGTATACCCTTGCGCGGAGGTGCAACTGCGCGTTGTGCCGCTCACGGGGCCGCGGATTACGATTCACGCCGAGAACTATGGGGAGCGGTATTCGATTGATCCGCCGAACGGAGTCTATACGAAGCATCCGCTGCTGGAGGCGGCGTTTGACTATATGCACTTGCCCGACGGGGTAGCCGTGGAGGTTTCGATTCACTGCGAGGCTCCGGCGGGGTGTTCGACGGGGACTTCGGCGGCGGTGAGCGTGGCGTTGATTGGGGCGCTGGATTGCCTGACGCCGGGGAGGATGAGCGCGGCGGAGGTGGCGGCGGCGGCGCAGGAGATCGAGACCGAGCTGCTGGGGCAGCAGTGCGGGATTCAAGATCAGATTGCGAGTGCGCACGGGGGGATTAACTTCATCGCGATGGACGCTTATCCGCATGCGACGGTGCAGGCGATTCCGGTGGCGGAGGAGTTGGCTTGGGAGCT
>JBKJLJ010000814.1:0-19220 GCA_046597015.1 Bryobacteraceae bacterium | reverse complement strand
GATAAGCGCTTCGCCAAACGCTATCAGTTTCTCGCCTCCTATTCCCTCGCCGCCGCCCGAGGCATGAACAGCATCACCAACCTCGATAACTGGTTCGAAAACTGGGGACCCACCGGCGGCCGCCATAGCTTGAACGTATCCGGTATCGTCGATCTCCCGTTCAAAACGCAGATCTCTTTCATCTCTTCGATGGGCACCCGCGGACCGTACCGTCCGCAAGTCGGCAGCGTGGATCTCGACGGCGATGGCCAGGATACGTCTTTCCTCCCCGGCTGGAACGTGCCGGACCGCAAGCCCACCAAGGAACGGCTGGAAACCGGCGTCGCCGCCTGGAATACGGCCTACCCCGACCTTCCCAACGGCCAACGGCCGCGCACGAGCCGTGGTCAAACCATCCCCAGGCTCTCGCTCCCGGCCACTTACTCGTTCGGCGATAACTTCTCGTCCCAGGATATCCGCGTAACCAAGACGCTCCTGTTCCGCGAGCGTTACAAACTCAACCTCTTCGCCGAAGGCTTCAACATCTTCAACATCGCCAACCTCGGCGGCATCAGCAGCAGTCTCAACAACCCCGCTTCGTTCGGCATCCCCACCAGCCGCGCCGGGCAGGTCTTCGGCTCCGGCGGTCCCCGGGCCTTTCAACTCGGCGGTCGCTTCTCGTTCTAACCCGAAGGCTACAGCAAGCGGCGCGCCGGCGAAGGCTTCTTCTCCAGGCGCGCCCGCCGCTTCAAAAGCGATTCCGTCTTTCCCAGCCGCAACGCCGCGTCGGTCATATCCAGCGCCATCGCGACGTTCTTTTCCTTATGCTCGAAGTACTTTGCGAGTTCTTCGAAAGCCCCACCCTGATGCGGGTTCCGCACCGTCGAGAGCTCGGAAAACATCGCCGTCGCCGCCGCTTCCCGGCCCTGCTTCTTTTCGAGCAACGCGCTATCCCACATCGTCCGCCACAGCAAATCATCCGGCAAGCCCTTCGCAATCGCCCGCCGAAACAGCTCCGCCGCATCGTCCAGCCGGTCGGCCTTCCGCAGCCAACGCCCCAGCCCCACCATCTCCGCCCCCCGATGCAACTTCACCGTCAACGGCTCCGCAAACGCCCGCGGCACAATCCCCGTCAAACACGCCAGCGTCACGATGTCTAACGCGTTGTGCTCAAAAATACCCGCCAACTTCCCGGCGTGCCGCGTCCGCAGATACTCGAAGTAAAGGTACGGAATCACCGACCCCGGCACATCGTCCTGGCGCTCGTAACCCAGAATCTGCGTCTCTAACTCCACGAGGCGACAGCTATCAAAATGCAGTTTCCATAGCCGGCGCGCCCCATAAAGTAGGTCCAGGTGCTCCAGCCGGCCAAACGGCGGCTTCATCCGCGCCAACCGGTAGCGCGTCTCCAGCAACGGCTGATCGTACGACCGCCCGTTGTAAGTCACCAGCACATCGAACTGTTCGAGAAACTCGCTCAGCGCCGTCAGTTGACTCGATTCTTCCCCATAATCCCGCATGAAAAACTGCCGGACCTCGAAGCCCTTATCCGTAATTCCGCCCACGCCCACCAGAAACGGGTAAGTCCCCGTCCCCCCCGCCAACCCCGTGGTTTCGGTATCCAGAAACGCCACCCGCTGCGGCGTAGTTACCGGAATCGCCCCGTCCGAAATCGCGTGCAGCAAGTCCGCCGGCCACTCCTCTAACTCGGAAAGATGCATGCTCCCGTGCCGTTGCTGGCGGCCCCAAACCCGGGTGCACTCAAAGTGCGTCCCCGCCGCGGTCGTCACCGTCGAGCCGGAAATCCAGTCTTCTATCTTCGGCTTAGGCTGGGTGGAAGGCGCGACAGCATACTTCCGGTCCACCTCCGCAATGCGCTGGCGGAGACTATCGAGTTGGTTGCCTAAGGTACTCAAATGTTCGCCTTCTGTTCGCCACTATTCTAGCATCACCAGATCCCTATCACCTTCCACCAAACTCCGCCCACCCCCAGCCACACCACCACATTGACGAGCGAGACCAAAAACCCGATCCGCCACCACTCCCCTTCCCCCACGTACCCGGCCCCGTAGAAGACCGGGGCCGACCCCGTCCCGTACGGCGTCAGCCCCGCGTTCAGATTCGAAAAGTAGCCCAACGGCAACGCCGCCACCATCGGCGGAGCCCCCAGCGCCAGTGCCGCCGTAAAAAACGCGGGATACAACGCCGTCACCTGCGCCGTCATGCTCGCAAACCCATAGTGCACGTAAAGATAAACCAGCACCAACAACCCCAATCCCGCCGCCCACGGCAGCCCCGCCAACCGTCCGAACAACGCGTCGGAAGCCACCTTAACCGCCCCTCCCGCGTTCAACTCATCCGCCATCATAATCAACGGCGCAAACCACAACAGCACATCCCAAGCCTTCGTCTCCCCGAGTAACTCGTCCCAGCTCAGTAAGCCGCTGAGTAACTGTGCGCAAATCCCCGCCAGCGCCACATAGGCGTTCCCAATCCCGTGCCAAGGCGACGTTACCCACCCCATCATCACGACCCCCAGGATCACGACTAGGCGCCATTCCGCCCCGCTCATCGCTCCCAACTCCGCCAACCGGCGCCCCGCCAACTCCCGCGCCGGCGCCGTGTCCGTCAACTCCGGCCGATGCCAGCGGTGAATGCAGTACGGCACCGCCAACACCGAAACCAACGCCGGCACGCAACTTCCGGCCAGCCATCCCAGCCACGTAATCTCCACCTTCGCAATCTTCATCACCATCTGCGCGATCAGCGGATTCGCCACCATGCTTGTCAAAAACACCGCCGACGCCAGGTAATTCCCATGAAAGCAAACCAGCATCAAAAACGAACCGATCCGCCGCGCCGTCTCGCCTGGCTCCGATCCAAACGCCAGCGCCAAACTCCGCGCCACCGGAAACACCACGCTCCCGCCCCGCGCCGTATCAGACGGTACAAACGGTGCCACAATCATCCCCGCCGATACCACCGCGTAGCCCAATCGCAAAGGCGTCGTGGCAAACCGCCGGATCAACAAGTAAGCCACTCGCATCCCCAACCCCGTCGAACTAACCGCCCGCGCAAACAGGTAAGCCGAGAAGATCAGCCAAACCGTCTGGTTACTAAACCCCAGTAACACCCGATTCGCCGGCACCGTCCCCGTCACCGCCAGCAAAGTCAAAGCCAGCAGCACGCAAACGCCCATCACCGCCGGCTTCACCACGAGCGACAACACCGTCGCCAGGAACACCGCCAGCAAATGCCGCTGCGGCTCCGTGAACCCCGGCGCAGGCAGGAAATACAACGCGATCCCCGGCCCCAAAACCGCCGCCCAACGCCACCACGAAAATTGCTGATTCTGTTTCAAAGGGGTCCGCCGCCCCTCATCATACCCCGCCCGGCACCGCCTTCTAATGCCCTATTCGCCCCGCGCGATTTCCACAATTTTCTTCGCGATACCCTCGGGCGAAAGCACAAAATCAATCGACCCGCTCGCAATCGCCGCCTCCGGCATATCCGGCTGAATCGCGGTGTCAGGCAACTGCGCGATCGTCACCCCTCCCACGTCTTTAATCCCATGCAACGCGGCGGCACCATCCCCGTCAAGTCCCGAAACGATCACCGCGATCAACTTGCCGTCCCAGAATTCGGTCAAAGACCGCAAAAAGACCGTGATGACGTCGGGCCAGCCCCTGGGCTTCGAGATCGGTTTCAATTGGAACTCACCCTCGAAGACATGCAGATCACGCTGTTCCGGAATGATGTAGACGTGGTTGGGCTGAATCACCAATTTTTCGGTAATCAGCTCCACGGGCATCATCGAATACTGCGGAAGAATCTCGTGCAAACGCGTCGACACCGTTCGCAGGTGGTTCACAATGACAATCGCCACACCCATATTGGCCGGCAGTTGCTTCAGCAACCGCGTGTAGGCGTCCAGACCGCCCGCCGACCCGCCAACGCACACAATTGGGAAATCTCTACCCTCAAATCTGAGCTTCATTGATTTCCCTCTGACTTCTTCATTCCCTCCCAGTATGCCTCTAAACTGCAAACGGGTTCAGAGAAAGGCTACCTTCCAGGACGCAGCGTACTACAATTGGGTAAATTACAGCGACTCGCATCCCGGGTAACTCGGCTCGGTGGCGCAATCCGCAGGGAGAGAAAATGGCAGAACCCGACCAGACCGTCAAACCCGACCCGGATCAACCATCCTCCGATCGGACCCCTTCGGATTTCCCGATTGTCGGCATCGGCGCTTCCGCCGGCGGCATCGGCGCCTTTGAAGCCTTCTTCTCCACCATGCCCGTAGACAGCAATCCCGGCATGGCCTTCGTCCTCGTCCAGCATCTTTCCCGCGACCACAAAAGCATCCTCTCCGAGCTTGTCCGCCGTTACACCAAAATGGAGGTCTTCGAGGTTGAAGAGGGCATGGTCGTCAAGCCAAACTGCGCCTACATCATCCCGCCCAATCGCGACATGGCCCTTTCCGACGGAGCCCTCCATCTCTTCGAACCCTCCCTCGCCCGCGGAATGCGCCTTCCCATCGATTTCTTCTTCCGCTCCCTCGCCCAGGAAAAGCACGACCACGCCATTTGCATCATCTTTTCCGGCACCGGCAGCGATGGTACTCTCGGCGCTCGAGCGGTGAAAGGCGAAGGCGGGATGGTCATGGCTCAATCCCCCGAAACCACCGAATACGAAGGCATGCCCCGCAGCGCCATCGCCACCGGCATCGTCGATTTCGTACTTCCTCCCAAGGAAATGCCCGCTCAGCTTCTCGCTTACGTCGGTCGTGCGTTCGGAACGCCGATCCTGCCGGTCACCCCCCAGGAGCCCCAACCCGCCACCGGCCTCGACACAATTTTCGCCCTGGTTCGCTCCCAAACCGGTCACGACTTCTCCCATTACAAACGAAGCACGATCGTCCGCCGCGTGGAACGTCGTATGGCTGTCCACCAGATCGATCGCTTGGCGGATTACATCCGGTATCTCCAACTCACCCGCCCCGAGGTCGACGCCCTCTTCCGCGACTTCCTCATTGGCGTCACCAATTTTTTCCGCGATCCCGAAATCTTCGACACCCTCCAAGAGCAGGTCGTCCCAAAACTCTTCATCAACAAAGGCGCGAACCAATCGATTCGGATTTGGATCCCCGGTTGCTCGACCGGCGAAGAGGCGTACTCCCTTGCCATCCTCCTGCGCGAACGAATGGAAGTCATGAAGGAGGTCTTTAAAGTCCAGATCTTCGCCACCGACATCGATCGCCAAGCCCTCGACCAAGCCCGCGCGGGCGTCTACCCCGCCAGCATTATTGCCGACATCTCTCCCGAACGATTAGCCCATTTTTTCGAGCAGGACCGCCCCGATGGCAGCTCCTACCGGATCCATAAAACCATTCGCGACATGCTCATCTTCTCCGAGCACGACCTCATCAAGGATCCGCCGTTCTCCAAACTCGATCTGATTAGTTGCCGCAATCTTCTCATCTACATGGGCCCGGAGCTTCAAAAAAAGCTTATGCCCCTGTTTCATTACGCCTTACTCCCGGAAGGCTTCCTTCTCCTTGGCTCCTCGGAAAGTATCGGTGACTCGGGTGACCTCTTCGTCACCCTCGATCGTCGCGGAAAAATCTACCAGTGTAAACCCGATGTTCCGGGCCGGCATCTTCCTATTGTTTCCTCCAACTTTCCACGCCTCCCAGCCACCGATGCATTACGGCAGTCCACCCGCGCTGGCATGACGGACGGGAAAGTTCCGCTACAGGAGATCGCCGTTCGTACCGTCCTGGAGCACTACGCCCCTGTCGGTGCTCTGGTCAACGAGCGCGGCGACATCCTCTACCTCCTCGGTCGCACCGGTGCCTACCTGGAACCTTCGCCGGGCGAGGCCAGTATGAACATCTTCCGCATGGCCCGGGAGGGTCTGCGCAGCGACCTTACCGTCGCCATCCACCGCGCCGTATCGCACGGCATCACCACCGTCCACCCTGGCCTTCAAATCCAGAACAACGGCTACGTCGCCACCACAAAACTCACCGTCGTTCCCGTCGCCCCCGATTCCGAAGGCACCATTCCGCCAGGCCTTTTTCTGGTGATCCTGGAAACCGAGCCCGCCCCGCCAAAGCGCTCCTCCGATGTCGCTATCGCCGCCGTTGATGGAGCCGTTGCCAGCGCCAGCCTCGACCTCAACGACTACATCATCCGTTTAAAGCAGGAGTTGCGCGGCAAAGACGAGCACCTCCAAACCGTCATCGAAGAACTGGAAAGTTCGAACGAAGAACTCCGCTCTGCCCACGAGGAAATGCAGTCCGTCAACGAGGAAATGCAATCCACCAATGAAGAGCTCGAGACGTCAAAAGAAGAACTGCAGTCGGTCAACGAAGAACTCTCCACCGTTAACAGCGAACTGCAAGCCAAAGTACTCGACCTCTCCCGCTCGAACAACGACATGCAGAATCTGCTCAGCGGCACCGACATCGGCACCATCTTCGTCGACCATCAACTGCGCATCCTCCGCTTCACCCCCACCGTCTCCTCCCTCATCAACCTCATCGCGACCGACGTCGGTCGCCCCGTCGATCAAATCCGCACCACTCTCCGCGGCTATGACTGTCTTGCCGCCGACAGCAAAGAAGTTCTCAATAGCTTGATCCCCAAAGAATTCGAAGTCGAATCCAACGCCGGAGCTTGGTACCTACTCCGGATTCGGCCGTACCGAACTCTCGAAAACGTCATCGAGGGCGTCGTCGTCACCTTCACCGATTGCACGGCTCTGAAAAACGCCCAGACGGCCCTGCAGGAATCGGAGACCTTCCGCCGTTTAGCCGTCGTGGTCCGCGATTCCCGCGACGCCGTTTTAGTCCAGGGCCTCACCGGACGCATCATCGCCTGGAACCCAGGTGCGAAAGCGATGTACGGCTGGACCGAAGCCGAAGCGTTAACAAAAAATATTCGCGATCTCATGCCCGCAGCCGAACGCGAATCGGCCTTCACCGCCATTCGGGAACAGTGCGAAGCCGGCTTGCTGGCCCCGGCACCCCAACAGCGAATTGCCAAAGACGGACGAACCGTTCAGGTCGCCGTCATCTCCTCGGCCCTCGTGAATGACACCGGCGAGACCTACGCCATCTCCACCACCGAGCGTCTTCTCGCCGCCGTCTAGCAAGACCCTGCCAAGTTCGACCGCCTCACGGTTGCCGCCGCCGGTGCCCCACTCGTACTCTTCCCGGAACTCACACACCACCCCGCAACCGACCCCTGAATCCCCCCGGCTCCTCGCCGTCCAGTTCTCACCTCACGGCCGCGCCCAATACCCGTTCCGCGCCTGTACCACCAACCCCGCCTGCCGCGTCGTCAGCAAAATCTTTCGAAACTCCGATACCTCCGCCGGCACATCCGAAACGTAGCCCAGATTATACTGGCTCCGCAGCTCGTTTTGGATCAGCGCAAAGATCGCATCGATCGGTCGCTTCTTCGAAACTTCAAAGAAAGCGCCCCCGGTCTCCCGCGCCAATTTAACCAGCGCCCCCTGGCCCGAATCGCCGTTGCGATCCGCAAACAGGATCGAGTAGATGATCGTGTCCTGCTTCTGCGCAGCTTCGATCGCCTCCGCCAAAGTCGAACTGCTCCCGTAGTCCACCCCGTCGGTCAGCAGGATCAGAGCCTTCCGCCCGGCAACGTCTTTTAAGACAAACCGCACCGAAGTATCAACGGCATCAAACAGCTTCGTCCCGGCTCCAATCCCGCTGCGGAGCTCGTTCCGGCTCGGCGTATCAACCTGGGAAAGCGCCTCCTCCAGCTTGATATAAGAGTTAGTGCGGTTCTGCCGCACCATCACCCGGCTATCAAACTGCACCACGAAAACGTTATCCTTTTCGACGCGCAGAACCTGGTCCAGAAACCGGAGACACGCGCTCCGTTCGGCCACCAGTACCCGGTCCTGGCTCATGCTCGTATCCACCAGCAGACCCAGGGTCAACGGCAGATCCCCTTGCGGCGAGAAGTATTGGATCGTCTGCGCCCGCCCCTGCTCCAGCAGCACAAAGTCGTCCTTGGTCAGGTTGGCGAGGATCGCTCCCTTCTTCGTCCGCACCGAAGCCAGCACGTTTACGACCCGCACGCTGGTCGTAAAGGTAGCCTCCTGCCCCCAAGCAGCGAAAGGCAAAGCCAGCAAAACGCGACGGGCGATGGGAGTAGGCACGTACTCCTATCATGCACTGCGCCGCGGTGCCGATTCTTCCCATCCAGCTAAGCGGTGGGTTCGATTCGGACCGCCCCTCCACTCATCCACTCCGCATCGTCGGAAGCCAGGAATACCCGCTACTTTCCTGATCCGCAACACGAATCCGCCCGACGCCGCCCAACTCTTGACAATATGATGTCATCCTGACACTCTATTACCCAAGAGGATTTCGATGCTGCAACTACAACCGCTGGACCCCAAGGTCCCCATCTTCCACCAGCTCCAGGCGGACCAGTCGCCGGTCGTGCTCGTGAATATATTCCAGGTAGCGGAGGCGGATTTGCCCGCCCTCCTCGAAGCGTGGACACAGGACGCCACTTGGATGAAGCAGCAGCCTGGTTTCATCTCCACGCAACTCCATCAGGGAATCGCCGGCAGCACTGTATTAATGAACTACGCTGTCTGGGAGTCCGTCGCCCATTTCCGCGACGCCTTTAATCACCCTGCGTTCAAGCAGGCGTTGGCACAATATCCCTCTTCGGCGGTAGCCTCGCCGCATCTGTTCACACGGCTCTCGGTTCCGAACCTCTGCGTGGGCCCTTAGCCGATCGCTACTAAAGAAAATGCGTCATGCCCCACACCAAAGCCGGCAAAACGTTCACCGCCTTGGTCCTGAAGATTTTCCACATCAATGGTCGACTCCTGGCCGCCGGCGATCGGCTCACCAAGCCCTTAGGGTTGACGAGTGCGCGCTGGCAGGTTCTCGGTGCCATCGAGGCCCGATCCTTGCCCGTCGCCCAGATCGCCCGCAACATGGGCCTCGCCCGTCAAAACGTGCAGCGGCTCGCGGACATTCTGGAGAAAGAAGGAATCGTCGAGTACGCACCCAACCCGGACCATAAGCGAGCCAAGCTCGTCAGTCTCACTGATCGCGGCCGCCGGACCATGAAAGAGCTCGGCCACTTACAGGTAACATGGGCCAACCAAACCTCCTCCGGCGTAAGCTTGGCGGAGATGCAAACCGCCCTCGATGTCATCCACAAATTGAGGTCGCGCCTCGCCGCCTTCCCGCCACTGGACGACTAATAATTTGCCTGCCATGGGGCTTAGTCGCTCCCGTGTACCCTCACGCCTCCCATCCGCTACGTTTGGAACCCGCGATTCCCTGCTGCGCTACTTCTTCGGCACCGTGCCCGCTTTGCGAACTTCCTCAAAATACTGCTGCACATAGTGTTGATGATGCAGAGGCACCTCATCGCGGTGAATCTCCCCACCGCCCTCCGCATGCGCCGCCGTCGACTTGGAGTATTGCGTCCGCAGTTGCTGCTTCCCCCCGCTGACTTCGACCATCACCTCCCCCGTAATGTTCTGCGCCCGCTTCCCAAACAGCTCGCTAATCTTGCCCATCGCCTGCTGCTGCTCGGCATCCTTGATCGCCTTATCCCCATCCGCCTTGCCAACCCCCGCCTTCGCATCCGGTGGTGCCTTCTGGTTGCTATTGCTATCCGCCCCCTGCCCCTTCGCGTTCATCGACTTCTCCCCGTCCTCCCCCTCCTGATCGCCCGGGCTCTCCCCGTTCTGCTGTGCGTCCCCTTCCTGACCCTTCTGCTTCTCGCCCTTCTGCCCGCCCTTTTGCTGCTGGTTCGCCCCCCCTTTCTCCGCCGCGCCTTGCTTGTTCGAAGCCTGCTGCTGCCCCCCGTCCTGGTTCGGCATCTTCAGCTTGTTCATCATGTTCTGAAAGGCGTCCTTCATCTTGTCCATCAAAGACGAGTTCTCACCCGGCTGCTGCCCGTTCTTGCCCTCTTTCCCCTGCTTGCCCTTCTGGTCCTGCCCCTGTCCGCCCTTTTGCCCACCATCCCCGTTCGGGTCCGTGTCGCCCTTCTGTCCATCCTCTCCCGGTTGGTTCCCTTCCCCCTGCTTCGCCTCCCCCGGATTGGTCGCCTTCCCTTCCTTCCCGCCCTTTGCCTGCTGGCTCGAAGCAGAATCGGACAGATCATTCACATCCGGAATCTGCGGCGTCGTGATCTCCCCCTGCTGCACCCCATCAAACTTCCGCTGCTCGTCCTTGGCATCCTCATCCGGCGTCAACCCCAGTTGCTTCAACTGTTGATCCAACCACGGACTCACATTCCGCTTCGCCGCCAACTTCTTGTCCTCAGCGGGCCGAAACACGTCCACAATCGCTTCCGATACCGGCGCCCGCAGATCCAACGTATTCAGCATCCCGTATCGAAGTCCCAACAAACTCAAGGAAACCAAACTCAGCACCGCTACAGCATAAACCGCCTTCGGCCACACCATCGGCACCGCGACCACCGGCGACAACGTCGCCGCTAAGGCATCCGCCCGGCTCCGCTGTGCCTCCACCACCGGCCCCGCCTCACCCTGATAATGAAAGGCAGTCGACAACGCGTCCGCCAAACCCAATCGCTCGTCAATTGCCTGCGCCAACCGATACGCGCTCGGCATCTGCCGCAGGAAGCGCCAAGCCCCCCAACCAAACGCACCGGCAAACAACAAAGCCGGCCAGAACCAATCCATCACCTGGGTTCCCAGGATCAGCAGCAGAATCAACCCCGCCAAACCCGCCGTCAGCCCCACCATGCTCTGTCTTACCAGTTGCGTCGTCACATACCGCCGCCGCACACCGCCCAGAAAGGTTGTCAGATTGCCGCTCTCAGCCATTTACCCTATTGTGACACCGTTCCGATAAACTATCGACGTGAACCCTATTCTCCTCCTCGCCTTCGCCGCCCTCCCCGATGGGCTCCTCTTCCACGCAAGCTTCGACAAAACTGCCCAAGGCAAAGGCGATCCCCAACTCTACTCCGCCGCCTCCTACAAGGACCTCTCCAAAGCCGCCCCCGGCCTCGCCGCCGCCCCCAACGTCGTCCACGCCGACACCGCCGGCCGGAACGGCTCCGGCGCCCTCCACTTCAAAGCCAAAAACGAAAACGCCGTCTTCTTCCACGCCGCCAAAAACGTCCATTTCCAAGCCGGCACCATCTCCTTCTGGCTCCGCCTCAATCCCGACAAAGACCTCGCCCCCGGCTACTGCGACCCCTTCCAACTCACGGACAAGGCCTACAACGATTCCGCCATCTGGGTCGATTTCACCAAGGACGATCAACCCCGTCACTTCCGTCTCGGCGTCTTCGGAGCCCTCAAATCCTGGAACCCCTCAAACCTCGAACCCGACAAGAACCCGGCCTTTAACAACCGCCTCGTCATCGTCAACAAGCCCCCCTTCGCCGCCAATCAATGGACCCACGTCGCTATCACCCACCAAGGCCTCGGCACCCGCAAGGGCAAGGCCTCGCTTTACCTCAACGGGGTCCTCATCGGCGCCGCCCCCTCCATCGCCGAACCCTTCGCCTGGGACCCGGCCAAAACTACGCTCCGCCTTGGCGTCAACTACGTCGGCTTCCTCGATGACTTGATGATTTTCAACCGTCCCCTCTCCCCCGCCGAGATCAAAGCTCTCGGACGCTAGCGGTTCGATGGTACTCTGGGAAATCGAACGCCAAACACAACGAACTCTAGCCGTCATTTTCGCAGGCTTTTGCGCTTTTTTGACCGTCTACGCCACCCAACCGATCCTCCCCGTTTTACGTCAGGTCCTGGGCATTTCTGAGTTCCTCGCCAGCCTCACCGTCACGGCTTCCACCTTGGGTATGGCGCTGACCGCCCCCTTTGCCGGTCGCATCTCCGACCGCATCGGCCGAAAGCGAACGATTGTTATCGCCGGCTTCGCCCTCGCCTTTGCCACCCTCGGTGCGGGTTTTGCCCCCGATCTTCCCATGCTCCTGTTCTGGCGCTTTCTACAGGGCATGTTCACCCCGGGCATCTTCGCAGTGACCATCGCTTACATTCACGACGAATGGGGCCTCGCCGAATCCGGCCGCGGCATGGCGAAATACGTCGGCGGCACCGTGGTGGGCGGCTTTCTTGGCCGCTTCCTGGCCGGCTACATCGCCTCCCAATTCGACTGGCATGTGGTCTTCTTTGTCCTCGGAGGCCTAAATTTGATGAGCGCCGTGATCATCTGGCAGTTCATGCCGGTGGAAAGCAAAAAAGGCGCGCCAGCCACCGGACGTATGGGCCCCGCGGTGGCCGAACATTTCCGCAATCCCCTCCTGCTTGCCACTTTCGCCGTCGGCTTCTGCGTCTTCTTCTCCCTTATCTCGACGTTCACTTACATCAACTTCTATTTAGCCCAGCCGCCCTTCTCGCTTCCCACCTCCGTCCTCGGCACTCTATTCTTCGTCTATCTGACGAGCGCGGTCGTAACGCCCATCGCCGGTCGCTACATCGACCGCTACGGTCACCGCTTCGTCCTTGTCTGCGGCATCGCCGCCGGGGCCACCGGGACGCTCCTGACCCTTGTCCCGAGTGTGCCGGTCATCGTCCTCGGCTTAGCCCTGGTTTGCAACGCTGTCTTCGTGGCCCAAACCTGCGCCAGCGGATTTCTGGGCCTTGCCACCAAGACCAACCGAGCCTTGGCCGTCGGCTTGTACGTCATGGTCTACAACATTGGCGGCAGCACCGGCGCCGCTGTCCCTGGTCCCGTCTGGAAGGCCTATGGCTGGCCCGGAGTCGTTACCCTGATCGTCTCGGTTCAGCTCCTCACCATGCTCTTGGCTTGGCGGTTATGGCCAGCCAAGAAAGCTCCCGCGCTAGCTAAACAGCGCTCGATTTAGCGTCCACGCAGATGGCGAACCACCCGGAAGCCTTCGTCGTCGGCCGGAGGTTGAAAATACGCCGTGATCGCGTCAAACTCCACCTCCGAGGTCCAAGGGGTGTCTGGCGGTAGATGCGCGCTCCGCTTCCTCAGCTGGCTTTTGCACAATTCGTCCGGCGCATCGACAAAATGCAGCTCATGGGCAACCTGCGCACAATCGACGATACGTCGGAACCAATCCCGCTGCGCCGTCGTGTTCGCTGGAAAATCGAGCACTACAGAAATACCCTTCGCCAGCAGAGCCCCAATTTGTGGTGCGAGCGCATCGTTCAACCGGGCAGAGCACCGGAAGAAGTCCTGTACATCTCCGATCTCCCCAGGAAACAGATGCTCCAAAAACTCGTCCTGGACAAGCAGAATCGCGCCTTCTCGCTCCGCCAGATCTCGGGCCAGGGTTGATTTCCCCGCCGCCATCTTGCCGCACAAGAACATCAACTTCGGCGATGCGTCCATTCTCTGAGCTTACAGCAGCCTTCCCTCTCCTCGGCGGCGTCGACCGATGGGAATGCCGATGGGAATAAGGAGGTACGATACACGCAAAAAAGGGCAGGCGAAGCCCACGAACTAAGTTCGCGGCTCCCTCTGCCCTTCTCCACTACGTCTCAGCCTAAGTTAGGAAGCTGCGGCGGCGCTGCTCATCGACGAGGCAACCTTCGAGAAGATGGTGCTGATCGAGGCCGAAACGCCCGGCATGATGGCGCCCGCGGCAACGGCCACAAAGCCGGCCATCAAAGCGTATTCGATAAGGTCTTGACCCTTGGTGTCCTTCAAGATCTGAACTTTCAGGATAAAATTCTTGATGCGATTCATAGTGTTTCCTCTCCGGTGCAACCTGTTGTTATTTGTTTGTCGGCTGCTATTAGTAACTTACCATCGAGAGAAGAGCGGCGAATCAGCAAACTTACCTAGTTCAAAACTGAATATAACTCACTTTTTCCTTAGTCGCAAACCAAAGTACTGGCTTGGGTAAACACCGCGGATAAGGGTGCGCCCGCCGAAACCCGATTCCCGCAGGCCCAGCGATGCGATAGCATAGGTTGAAATTTTATGTCGCGCCATTACCTCACCTTCTTCCTCCTCTGCACGGCCGCCTTCGGTCAGCAGCCACCGGCCGCTCCTCCTCCCACCGCCGCCAAACCAGCCCGGCCTCAGCCGCCCACCCGCGACCCCAACTCCCCCGGCTACGTCAAAGCCGCCGAACTCCCCGACGGCACCGTGCCCACATCCAAGCAGGACGGCAATTTCATCATCGGCCCCACCCATCCCGCCGCCCCCGAAACGGTCGTCAAGGAAGGCGTACCCCAGGGCCAGATCATCGAGTTCACCATGGACTCTAAAGACAGTAAGATCTACTCCGGCATCGCCCGCAAGCCTGGCACCTTCGGTCAGCCCGACCCCGCCAACCCCGGTAAGCTCCTGGTCGACAGTTACCCCCAACCTTACACCCGCAAGGTTGCCGTCTACATCCCCAAGCAATATGTGCCCGGCACCGTCGCCCCCCTCCTTGTCGGGGCCGATGGGCCCGACCGCATGCTGTTCACGACGCTTGATAACCTCATCGCCGCCAAGCGCGTCCCGGTGATGATTGCAGTGTCAATCTCCAATGGCAGCGGCGACGCCCAGGGCAGCCAGCGCGGTCTGGAGTACGACACCATGTCCGGCCTCTACGCCCAGTTCGTCGAAACCGAGGTTCTCCCGTTGGTTGAGCAAAAAGCAAACGTCAAATTGACGAAGGACCCCAACGCCCGCGCGACGATGGGTTGCAGCTCGGGAGCTTCCGCCGCCATGGCGATGGCCTGGTATCGGACCGATCTATACCATCGGGTGCTCAGCTATTCCGGTACTTATGTGTACCAGCAATGGCCCTACAACGCCGATACTCCGCACGGCGCTTGGGACCTCCACGCTTCAATTATTCCCAACACTCCCAAGAAGCCGCTGCGGATCTGGATGCACGTGAGTGACCGCGACAATCTCAGCACCCGCGACGACTATCACGACTGGGTGCTCGCCAACGAAAACATGGCCAAGGTCCTCACCGCCAAGGGCTACCCCTATCAGTTCGTCTTCGCCCGCAACGCCTCCCACTGCGACCGCAGCGTCAAAGCCCAAACTCTGCCGCTAGCCCTCGAGTACGTCTGGCAGGATTACCCGAAGAAGTAGAAGTCCCAAATCATCAGCCGCCACTTGCCCTTTTTGCCGATCGGTTTAACGTTCGCCATTTCTGAAGGCGGACCTGCGGCTATAACGAGCTGGAAGAAGATGCGATCGGTAGGCCGAGTTCGCAGCATCGGCCGCCGAGCGAAGCCAAGTCGAAACCGGCTGGAGCCTCGCTCAAAAGCGTCCCGCCAAGCCTTTAACCCGTGCCGCTGGATCCAGCCTAGAATCCAACGTGTTTTCTGACCAGCCGGGGGCCCCAGTACTAGCTGAAAACCGCGGCCTAGCAGGCTCGGCCAACTCAAAAACCGACCTCGTACAGCGGAGCTCCACCCAAAACTAGTACAGCCGTTCCTTGTAGGCATGCGCAATCGAGGCTTCCATCTCCTCCACCGTATCCGCGATCTCCATCTGATCCTTCATCATCCGCCCATAACTCGGCATCGCACTCCGCTCCACGAGCGACGCCGGGGCCCACAGCTTCGAACGGATCAACGCCTTCCCGCAATGCAGAAACGCCTCCTCCACCGTGATCACCAAGGCCGATTTCGGTCGCTTCCCGTCCCCTTCCCATCGCTCCAGCAACTCGGCCTCGAACGAAATCACCGCCCGGCCATTCACCCGCAAAGTCTCCTCAAATCCCGGGATCAAAAACAGCAGCCCCACCCTCGGATCCTCCTGCACGTTCTCGAGCGAATCCAGCCGATTGTTCCCCCGCCAATCCGGCAGCGCCAACGTCACCTCGTCCAGCACGTGGACAAACCCCGGCCGATCGCCCCGCGGCGTCACATCCGCCCCCCCGCCGCCCACCGTCCCCAGGCACACAAACGGCGACAGCTCAATGAACCGCCGGCAATGCCCATCTAGCCGCCGGAGCGACTTCTTCACCGCCCGCTCCATCGCCGGCTCATAGCAATCTCGCAACTCCATCAGACCCTCCTCCCATGCACATGGTACGGCACATAATACCGCCGGTCCTCGTCCCGCGTCGTCAACCCAAACCCGCTCGCCTCCAAAAACTCCCTCACAAATGCCAGCGTCCGGAAAGACTCCCCCTCCCCCCGATTCGCCCGAAAATCATGGGCCGAAATGCAAACCCGCGCCGTCCGTTCCAGCGCGTCCCGGCACCCCGGCAGCGCCTGCCGCTCCGCCCCTTCGATGTTCATTTTCAGGAACGAAATCGGCCCAATTCCCAACTCCCGGCTCAGCTCATCAAACGGCCGCCCCGCCACCGCCGTGCTCATCTCGCTCGGATCCCCCGCTCGCACGAAGTTGGACTCCCACACCGGCATCGTCTCCATCTGCAACGTCCCCGACCGCTCCACGCACGCCACCTGCACCGTCGTCACATTGGTCAGCCCGTTCCACTCGCAAAGCTTCCGCAGCGCCAAGTACGACACCGGATGCGGCTCCAGCGCCCACACCCGCCCCGTCGGCCCCACCGCCTCCGAAAAGGCAAAGACGTCCTCGCCCCGCCCCGCCCCCACGTCCACAATCACGTCCCCCGCCGCCGGTTTATACGCATGGAACCAGTAGTCCGCCGCGTCCCGGCGATACTTCTCCACCGTCCCCGCCAGCTTCGCCCAGTCCCGTTCCATCCGCGCCGGCAACTCCGGATCCGGGATCCGATACCCCCCGATCCGCCAACCCCAAACCTCGTCAAAGAATGCCTCGATCTCTACTCCCGGACAAGCCGCCCGCGCCCTCTCCGTCGCCATCTCCGCCACGCTCTCGATCATCTGCACCCTCCCATTATCGGCTCCCAAACGCCCATCCGGTAAAGTCTCTCCGCTCACCTGCCGATACCTCCGTCATGGGCTCCGTTTCGCGCCAACGCGCGGCTATCGCTGTTTTGGTCGCGATCTATTTCGCCGCCACATTGGCCATCGCCGTCTCAAAGCCCCTGCGCCTCGACGAGGTCGGAACCATAGGCATCGCAACCATCCCGACTCTCTCTCAGTTCTTCGCCTTCTTCGCCGCCGGGCAGGAGCCCCACCCGCCGCTCTCCCATCTGCTCATCCGCCTCACCTGCAGTCTCCTCGGACCGGGCGAACTAGGCTCCCGGCTTCCTTCCATCCTGGCCGCCTTCGGCGCCACTGCCGCCCTCTACCTTTTCCTGCGCCATCGGCTCTCGACGACCAGCGCCCTGTTCGGCGCCGCCATCGTCGCCATCGGCCCAGCTTTCTACGCGACGGAAGGCCGTGGCTACGCCCTCCTGCTCTGCTGGGCCGCCATCGCCTCCCTAGCCTGGCAGCGCCGCTCTAATGTCGGCCTTTTCGCCTGCCTCGCCCTCGCCGTCTCCACCCACTACTACGCTGTCTTCCTGTTCCCCGTCTTCCTGATCGCTACTCTGGTCCGAGACCGTGCCGACGGCCGAGCCACCTACGCCGCGATCCTTCTCGGCGGCAGCCCGCTCCTGCTCTACGCCCCCTGGGTCCACACCGCCTTCCGCACGAGCCTCACCAGTTGGCAGCACAACACCCAAAACCTCCGGCAACCGTCGGCCGAAAACGTCGGCATGTTCCTCTTGGATATCACCGTCCGGCTCCTTTGCCCGCTAGTCATCCTCCTCGGAGCATGGCTCCTCTTCCGCCGCGTCGGTGCCCCCCGTTCCAGCGGCTTCTCGAACGCCGAACTCGTCCTCGCTTGCGGTCTCGTCCTCCTGCCCGTGGAATTGCTCGTCCTCACCCGTTTTTCTACCGGAGCATTCTTCGCCCGTTACGCCATCGCCTGGAACGTCGGCCTCGGCATCCTGGGTGCCGCCTGCTTCGCCAAGTTCATCCCTCGGCCGTCCCACCAAAGGGCCTGCCTCATCGCGACATTACTCAGCCCGTTTCTCTTCACGCCCATCTATACAGCCGAGCCCCGACCCTGGCACGCCCTCACCGCCGCTTGGCGCGCCACCCACGCCCCCGACCTGCCCCTCGTCTATGCCGATGCCTACTACTATGAGTCAATCTGGTTCTACGCCCCGCCCGAAATGAAAGCCCGCCTCGTCTATGTGCACGATGCCGCCTCCTCCCGCCAAACCCCGGATCCGGTCCCCGAACACTGCGTCCAAATTCACGCCGCGCTCTTCCCCTACGGCCATACCCCCTATGAAGCCTTCCTCCTCGCCCATCAGGAGTTCCTCCTGCTCTCTACGGGCGACCAGATCCACGAATGGCTTCCCCGACGCCTCCGAGCAGCGGGCTACCTCCTCCAACCGTTGCAATCGCTGGAGGGGCATACTCTCTATCGAGTCTCCGCAGCCAGTAGCTCACCGCCGCCGCCATCAGTACAAACCCGATCGCCACGTGATCCACGAGCGCTATCAACCCCGCCGGGTTGATCGCAAACTTCAACAGCGCATCTCCCACGCAAGCCCACATCAGCAAATCCAACATCTTCCGCGCATCCCCGCCCCACCGCATCACCAACCACCCAAATCCCACCGAAGCAACGATTGCCAAGCCGTAAGCCGGCTCCGGCGCACCTCGATGATACTCCTTGCTCCAATAACGAGCCAAGTCCAGCGTCACCGCCGCAAACGTAACCGTGTAGGCGACATGCTTGGCTAACCACCGGTAGCGTGCCACCACCACTAACACCGCGCTCCCCGCCACTAAGTATCCAAACCGAATCGGCAAATTCCAAGCCAGCCAAAACAGCGCCCCCGTCACCACCGCCGCCGCTAGCATCTCGACCCCCACCGCCGGTGCCTTCTCGTCCTCTCCGCCCTCCTCGGCGGGCAACACGCTGTGCGCCGTCGCCCACGCCAGCGCCCACCCAAAGCAGAAGCCGAAGAAGAACTCCATGTACTTCCACCAATGCAGCTTTAACTCCGGAGTGAAAATCCTCCCCAACCCCTGAATCGCGCCGCCAAATCCAAACCCGAGAAAGCCCCCCACGAATCCAGCCATCGCCATCCGCCGCGCGGGTTGTCCCTTGCCCTGCCAGGCTAAGTACGCCACAAACGCAATCGCGGCCAGCCAGAGCCCTGCCCAGATTTCCGCCCGCGGGCGATCGAGTAAGTTCGAAAAGTATATTACCTTGGGCTCGTTGATCAGCTTCCAACCTACCCAGGTCGCCACCGTCATCACCACCGCCGCCGCTAGCATCTCGACCCCCACCGCCGGTGCCTTCTCGTCCTCTCCGCCCTCCTCGGCGGGCAACACGCTGTGCG
>JBKJLJ010000727.1:0-4665 GCA_046597015.1 Bryobacteraceae bacterium | reverse complement strand
CTGTTGTTCGCACGCAGTACCCCATTGGTCCTGACCATTGTTGGACTACAGGCGCTCGGAATGGCGCTAGTCACACCAAATCTCACTGCACTTACATCCAAGGGTCAAGAGCAGCAGAGCGGGGCGGCGCTCGGTTTGGGAAATGCCGCCAACAGTTTGGGGCAGGCCACAGGCGCAGCCCTTGGCGGCTTGCTCTTTGCTTTGGATATGAGAACGACCTACTCGGTCACCGGAGCGTTCCTGGTCTTGATCGGGATCATCTCTGGAGGCGTATTGCAACGAGGCAACACTGAGAACTAAGACGAACAAGTCTGAAGGAGACAGTTATGAGCAAACAAACCCGCGTCAGCCATCCGATCTACAATCTTCTACCCACGGAAATCGAGGGGTTCGATTCCTTGGCGGCACTCGCCTTGGATATGCATTGGTCGTGGAATCACGCCACCGATGAAGTTTGGCGGCAACTTGATCCGGAGCTGTGGGAGATCACGCATAACCCCTGGGTGGTTCTGCAAACCGCTTCGCGGGACAAGATTGAACAGTTGTTGGCGAACCCTGGTTTCCGCAAAACTGTCGATGGCTTGGTGCAAGCGACACGGCACGCAGCGGAGGCGCCAGCATGGTTTCAAAAGAATCATTTGGACGCTCCCCTAGCCTGCGTCGCCTACTTCAGCATGGAATTTATGTTGAGTGAGGCTCTGCCCATTTACTCGGGAGGGCTTGGCAACGTGGCCGGCGATCAACTCAAAGCCGCCAGCGATCTGGGCGTGCCGGTGGTCGGCGTGGGCTTGCTCTACCAGCAGGGCTATTTCCGCCAAATGATCGACAAAGACGGAGCGCAACAGGCACTTTTTCCGTATAACGACCCTGGACAGTTGCCGATCACTCCTCTACGCCAACCGAACGGGGAGTGGTTGCGGCTGAAACTCGACCTTCCCGGTCACCCCATCTGGCTTCGCGCCTGGCAGGTCCAAGTTGGCAGAGTGAAACTTTACCTGCTGGACAGCAATGATGCGGCGAACTTCGCGCCGTACCGAGGGATCACGAGCGAGCTCTACGGGGGTGGACCGGACTTACGCCTCCTTCAAGAACTGGTCCTTGGGATCGGTGGATGGCGGCTACTCGCCGCGCTCGGCATCCAGCCGGAAGTCTGCCACTTGAATGAAGGGCATGCGGCTCTCGCCGTGCTGGAACGCGCGCGGAGTTTCATGGTAAACACAGGGCAACCCTTCGACGTCGCACTGGCGGCGACTCGAGCGGGGAATGTATTCACCACCCACACGGCGGTGGCAGCCGGCTTTGACCGTTTCGCTCCTGCCCTTATTGAACATTGCCTGGGAGGGTACGCCCAGAAGCAACTCGGTATTACGCTTCACGATTTGCTCGCCCTTGGCCGCCAGAACCCGAACGACGAGGCGGAGGACTTTAACATGGCGTACCTGGCGATCCGAGGGAGTGGGGCGGTCAACGGCGTAAGTCGATTGCATGGGACGGTGAGCCGGCGCCTCTTTGAGCCGCTCTTTCCGCGTTGGCCGACCGGCGAAGTGCCGGTTGGTCACGTGACCAACGGAGTTCACATGCCCACCTGGGATTCGGCCGAGGCCGACGATCTTTGGACGGAGGCCTGTGGAAAGGGCCGCTGGTTGGGGACGACGGAAACCCTTGGGCAGGACATTCGCCGGGTCACCGATGCCAGACTATGGCAATTTCGGACCGCTGGTAGTAAGTCTCTTGTAGAGTATGCTCGCGAACGATTGTCCCTGGACTTGGCCGCGGCAGCCGCGCCGCCCGAGGAGGTTGACGGTGCGAAGCACCTCTTTGATTCGAATGTCCTCACGCTGGGCTTTGCCCGCCGCTTCGCGACCTACAAGAGACCGAACTTGCTACTGCACGACCCGGAGCGGCTGCTTCGCTTGTTGGCGAATCCTCAGCGCCCAGTACAACTCATCATTGCCGGCAAGGCGCATCCGGCGGACCAGGCTGGACAGGCCCTGATTCAGGAATGGACGCATTTCATACGGCGGCCCGAGGCCCGCCCCCATGTGATCTTCCTCAGCGACTACGACATGCATTTGAGCGAGCACCTGGTGCAGGGCGTGGATGTCTGGGTCAACACGCCACGGAGGCCCTGGGAGGCTAGTGGCACGAGCGGCATGAAGGTGCTCGTCAATGGAGGCATCAATCTCTCGGAACTGGACGGCTGGTGGGCCGAGGCGTACCGCCCAGAGTTGGGGTGGGCGTTGGGAGACGGTCAGGAACATGGAGAAGATCCGGCTTGGGACGCTACTGAAGCCGAAACCCTGTACGACTTGCTCGAGCGGGAGGTGATCCCAGAGTTTTATACCCGAGACAAGAACGGAATTCCCACCGCATGGGTCAAGCGGATGCGGGAAAGCATGGCGCAGTTGACGCCGGGCTTCTCCACCAGCCGCACGGTGCGCGAATATACCGAGCAACACTACCTCCCCGCTGCGGCAACCTACCGTAAGCGTGCCGCCGATAAGGGCGCCGTGGGCAGGCAAATAGCCGATTGGGAGCGCGTCATGAAAACGGAGTGGCCTGCGCTGCGCCTTGGTGAAATCAAGGTCGAGAGCAACGCGGACCAGGACGTGTTTGAGGTTCAGGTCTATCTCAATGCTCTCGACCCGAATACGGTGCGAATCGAGCTCTACGCGGACGGAGTCAACGGCAGCGATCCCGTGCGCCAGGAGATGAAGCGCCTGCGGCAAGCAGAAGATGCGGCTCGTGGTTACGTTTATGGTGCGCAAGTGCCTGCGACGCGGCCACCGAAGGATTATACGGCGCGAGTAATCCCGTTCTTCTCCGGTGTAGCGGTTCCGCTGGAAGCACCTCAAATCCTGTGGCAGAGGTGATCATGAAGGTGCCTGAACGTCCGCTGGCTAAGTATATCGAGGAAGTTTCCGAACGCGCTGCACTCCGAATCGGCCTTCCGTTACCGATGGGAACCAATGAGAATGACGGGGGAGTCAACTTCGCTTTCTTGAGCCGCCACGCCAGCCACGTCCGGCTGGAGTTGTTTGATCGACCGGAAGACGCAACTCCAGTCAAGGTTATTGATCTCGATCCCGTGCGGAACCGTACGGGTGATGTGTGGCACGTGTGGGTTGAAGGGATCCGTCCCGGTCAACTCTATGCTTACCGTGTGGATGGCCCTTACGAACCGAGCGAAGGACATCGGTTCAATTTCAACAAGCTGCTTCTGGATCCATTTGCGACAGCAATCTCGCGATTGCCTGATTGGGATTTTGGCCCGGCGCGGGGTTACGACCCGTCTGCACCAGAGCAAGATTTGGTTCGTTCGAACGTCGATGATACCGGAGCCATGCCGAAATGCGTGTTCACGCAGGAGCATTTTGACTGGCATGAAGATCGTCCGCTGAGACATACCTGGTCGCAAACAGTAATTTATGAAACGCATGTTCGTGGCTTCACCACTCATCCGAGCTCCGGCGTGGAGCATCCCGGCACGTACCGCGGCCTGATAGAAAAAATCCCCTATCTAAAGGAACTGGGAGTGACGGCTGTGGAGCTGATGCCGGTGTACGAGTTCAACGAATGCCAGGTTCAGGGCATCAATCCACAAACCGGCAAGCCTCTCAGAAACTACTGGGGCTATGATCCCGTGGCTTTCTTTGCGCCGAAAGCCTCTTACAGCAGTTCGGGGGGGTTGGGTCAGCAGAAGCTGGAGTTCAAGGAAATGGTCCGGGCACTTCATCATGCCGGTATCGAAGTGATCCTGGATGTCGTGTTCAATCACACGGCGGAGGGAAATGAACTGGGCCCCACGTTGTGTTTCCGCGGGATTGATAACGCGATTTTCTACATACTGGAGCCAGACAAACGCTACTACAAGAACTACGCGGGTACCGGCAATACCATCAACGCCAACCATCCCGTGGTGCGGGATTACATCTTGGGTGCGTTGCGCTACTGGGTGGTGGAGATGCATGTGGATGGGTTCCGGTTTGACCTTGCGTCGATTCTCGGCCGGGATGGCGCCGGCAAGTTGCTAGCCAATGCCCCGCTTCTCGAGCAAATCGGCGAGGATCCGATCTTGAGCGGAGTTAAACTCATCGCCGAAGCGTGGGATGCTGCCGGGGCCTATGAGGTCGGCAGCTTTTCGCGGGGCTGGGCGGAGTGGAACGGCCGCTACCGTGATGATGTCCGCCGCTTCTGGCGCGGAGACGATGGGATGCTCGGGCCCTTTGCCAGCCGCATCTGCGGGAGCGCCGATATTTATGCCAAGAACGGCAAGTGTCCTGAGTGCAGTATCAATTTTGTCACCTGCCACGATGGCTTCACCTTGAATGACCTGGTGAGTTATCGGAACAAGCACAATGAGGCCAATGGAGAAAGCAACCGCGATGGGACCAATGACAATCTCAGCGAGAATTTCGGCGTTGAAGGCGCGACGGACAATGCTCAGATCGAGACTATCCGGAAACGTCAGCTCAAGAACTTCCTGCTCACTCTGTTGATCTCACGCGGGGTGCCGATGTTGCTGGGCGGCGACGAATTTCGCCGCACGCAACACGGCAACAACAACGGCTACTGCCAGGACAACGAAATTAGTTGGGTCGACTGGACCCATCTTGAACAGCATCAGGAGATCTACCGGTTTGCCCACGGCATGATCGCCTTTCG
>JBKJLJ010000687.1:0-9681 GCA_046597015.1 Bryobacteraceae bacterium | reverse complement strand
CACCAATCGGATTTTTTCGGTTTTGGCGATTTTCGCCCTTTCCTTCACCAGCTCGACCGCTCGGTCAAGCCCTCCCAGTTCATCCACTAGCGATCTGTCTTTGGCTTCGCTCCCCAGCCAAACCCTCCCCTGGGCCAATTCGTCGATCTCTTCAAACTTTTTCTTCCTGCTTTCAGCGACAATCCCCACAAAAGTTTTGTAGACCTCCTCTACGCCCTCGCGAAGTTTCTTGCGGCCCTCTGGCGTCAGTTCGTAGTATTCCGAATCGATCGCCGCGTTCTGACCGCGCTGAATCAGGTCCTTCGTCACACCGAGCTTGTCATAAAGCCCCTTCAGGTTCACCTTGCCATAAATCACGCCAATAGAGCCCGTGATCGTATTCGGGTAAGCTAGCACGGGGTCTCCGGTCATCGAGATATAGTAGCCTCCAGACGCCGCTACATCCGACATCGATATGACCATCGGCTTCTTCTTGCTCAGTAACTTCACTTCGCGAAGGATTTCATCGGAAGCCACTGCGTCGCCGCCGGGAGAGTCCACACGCAAAATCACGCCCTGAATCGATTCGTCGGCCCCAACCTCGCGCAATACTTTCAGCGAATTCGCCACGGTAATGGAACCGTCCTCGCCGAAAGCGTTGCCGCTCGACCCCCCGCGTACGATGGCTCCGTCGCTCACAATGATCGCCACCTTACTCTTGCCCTCGGATCCTCCTGCTTTCAAGTAGTCCGTAAAGGCAACCCGCTTCACCTCCGCGCCCCCCAGCGCCCTTTTCACTTCGTCGAAAAATTGGTCCTCGTAAAGCGTAGCATCCACTAACTTCAATTTCACCGCCTGTTCAGCCAGGAAAGGACCCTCGTCAATCGCGGCCTTAGCCTGGTCAACGGACATCTTCCGCGCGCCGCCTATTGTCTCTACCAAGTGGACATACAAACCTTCCAAAACGGAGTTCAGCACCTCGCGGGTTTCCGGGGTCATTCCCGTCCGGGTAAAAGTATCCAGGGCGTCTTTATACTTGCCGGCGTGCTCGGCCTCCATCTTGACGCCAAGTTTGTCGAGCGCACCCTTAAAATAGGTCACCTCGGCCCGCACTCCCTTCATGTCCAGCATGTCTTCCGGCACCATGTAGATTTTGTCCGCCGCCGTTGCCAGGTAATACTCGGGCGTGCGCGGCGCCCGTAAGAAAACAAGCAAAGGCTTACCCGATTTCTTAAACTCCAGCAGATCGCCCCGCAACTCCTGCAACTTCGCCCAGCCAACGGCCATTCCACGCGGCATCAACACAACCGCTTTGATCTTTGGGTCGACCGCCGCCCGCTTCAACCCCTGCCAAACATCAATCACTGTCACTTGCGAGGACTTGGGTAGAAAGGGCAAACCCATGTCCAACCCGGCCTTCTCGGGCACCTCGCCCTCCAGTGTCAGAATCAGCGTCCCGTCTTTGGCAATAGTCGGCTTGCTATCGGCAAACTTCGCCATCGCCAAAGCGGCGATCACCACAAACATGCCTGCCAGCGCCAAGCCGACCACTAACCCAATGATAAATTTCTTCATAATCTACTCGCCGTTCAAAATCAGATCCACCCGGTTGCTCACTTCCCGCAGATACTTCGCATCGCCGCGCGGTAGTTCTACCGTCGCGTAGCTCTGGTACCCAATCTCCCCAAACGCTTTATGGACTTCTTTCCAGTTCATATCCCCTTCGCGCAAGTCCACGAACTCCGGCACCCGCTTCTTAATCAATGCGTTGCTTTGATTCTTGAAGTCCTTGAAATGGACCTTCGCGATCCGTTTGCCCAACGTCCGGATCCAATCCTGCGGATACCCATAGAGGAGGATGTTGCCGACGTCAAAGTAAGCCGCGACATAGGGGGTCTGAAACCCATCCACGTATTGAGAGAACTCCATCGGAGACAGTAGGAACTTGTTCCATACATTCTCGATGCAAATCTTTACTTTCAGCTTTTCTGCCTTCGGGATAAGCTTTTTAATCTGCACCACGCTACGTGCATACGCATCCGCATAGCGCACCGTATCACTGACCACCGCGGGGACGAGCAACACCGTGTCCGCACCCCACGCCGCCGCGTTCTCTAAACTCGTCTCCATCCCCTTGATACTCCGCTCCACCGCCGAGGAATCGGGAGACGACAGCGGATAGTTCCAATGGGCCATGTTCATGACCGAGTGAATCTTCATGCCCGTCTGCTCAGAAGCCTTCCGCAGGGCATCCACCTCGGCCGGGTCTTCCAGCGTCTGACCCTCTACGGCGTCGAAGCCCACGTCCTTCGCCATCTGGAGCTTTTCCCGATAGGTCAACTTTTCGGGCATCATCGAAACGAGGACACCTTTCTTAATAGGTAGCCGATTGGCCGCCGCTAACGGAGTCGCGGCTAGAGCCGCAGTCGTACTGAGAAGAGTTCGCCGAGTCATCGTTCGATCATATCGCTTCTGCATCCGGGCCTCAGCTGTGTTCAAATAACGGTGATGCATTTCCGTCTCGGTATCCTCGCTATTGCCCTCGCGGCAGCTACTTTTGCGCAAGTGAAATTGAAGCAAACACCCGATCGTATCTCCGTCGAAATCGATGGCAAACCATTTACCGAGTTCTTCATCGGCACGGATGTCCCGAAGCCCTATCTCCACCCGCTGCGCGCTGCCAGCGGCAAGACTGTCTCTCGGTCCTTCCCGATGGACGTCGTCGAAGGCGAAGCCAAAGACCACCCTCACCACCGTGGGCTTTGGTTCACCCACGGCCTCGTGAATGAGATCGATTTCTGGGCCAACGAAAAGAATCAAAAAGGGGCGGGAGCCAACGGGCGCGGCGTCGTCATCACGCGCCGGATTACGGCCGTCGACAGCGGAAAGAAAAAGGGGGTCATCGGTGCCAACTTCGCTTGGCAGGATCTCAAGGGCAACACCATCCTCGACGAAGTCCGGACGATGACTTTTTATTCGCATCCTACCGAACGATGGATTGACTTCGATATCACCCTCACCGCCGCGGCCCCCGTCACCTTCGGCGACACCAAGGAAGGGATGTTCGCCATCCGTCTCACCACCGACCTCGAAGAAAAGCACACAGGGAAGATGCGCACGGCCGACGGCAAAGTGGGCGAGAAAGCAGTTTGGGGCAAGCGCTCACCTTGGGTCGACTACGCCGGCACGGTTAGTGGAGAAGCCCTGGGCGTCGCGATTTTCGATCACCCCTCCAACCCCCGCCATCCCACCTACTGGCACTCTCGATCCTACGGGCTGTTCGCAGCCAACCCATTTGGGGTCCACGACTTCGAGAACGACAAAACCAAAAACGGCGAAATGAAGCTGGCCACTGGCGAGAAACTGCGCTTCCGCTACCGCCTCGTCATCCACCCTGGCGACTCCGAAACCGCCAAACTTGCTGACAATTACAAGAAGTGGGCCGCGGCTAAGTAGCTCATTCGGGGGTCAGTAGTAGGGTCGCCGTTCCTCGGCCGTCAACAACCGATCCAGCAGCAAAACGCAGTGGCTTTCTCAGAAGGAGCCATTGGGAGTCGCCTCGAAGCCCCCAGACCAGCGGAACGGGGCCGATCCACAGTTTCCCGGGTTGGTCGACTCGCACCGCGATCACCGAGAGGGATTTTGGGATGACGGTACCTGCTCGCACCACGACGCTTGCCCCCGCTGGGCGGGATCCGGACCGCCAACGGGGTGGGGCGAAATTGGGTGGCTTCAGAAATGCGGGATCCCCTTCCGGTGCGCCGCCCTCTACCCATTCAGCGATCCGAACAATCTCCTCTTGGGTCAGAGAAAAGTCGTTAGAGAATTCGCCAAAGCCTTTTGCGGCGGGCCAAGGCGGCATCTGACGCACCAATACGGCCTCTTTGATCGCCACCGCCCACGGTTTTACCGCCGAGAAATTGCTGAACGCCATCGGAGCACTACCACCGTCCTGATGGCAACCCACGCAACGCCTTTCGAAAATTCGAGATATCTCTCGGGTCCAGGTCAGTTTGGTCGAAATCGCATCGTGTCCCCAAGTCAAACCGGGGGCGATGGCCACCCCCAACAGAACAACGCCGATTAGCCGCCAAGCAGCCTCAGTCACCGGTCGTCCTCTGCTTCGCAGGCTGCATCAAGTCGCGTTCGGTCACCCCAGGCTTCACGGCAAAATCGAAGAACCCGATCACCATTTCTTCCCAGCTCTGCTCGCCAAATCGGATCGCCTTCGTCGGATCAGGACTTGCCCGGTCGTTCCCCGAATTATCAAAATGCGCGGTCACTTGGATCTTCGTCCCCTTTGGCATTACCTTTTGGCCAGCCTGCTCGTAAATCAGCTGCCATGCAAAGTCGTACCGCGGGACCTTCAGCAGAATCTCACTCTCCCCGGTCGGATAGGTCGCCCTGAATTCGAAGTCTTTGCCCCGCAAGTGAATATGCGGCAAGAAAGAGGAAAGCTTAAACTCTTCGTAAAGGGTTACCTCTCCCTTCACTTCGTAGTTCCCAGCGGGAGCAGGTATTTCAAATCGAGAATTCTCCGCCGCCAAGGTCAAAACCCCTTCTTTCGGTGTTTGTTTAGCGAAAACCAGCCCTACCTTCGTCGAGTCCGTCTGGTCCCTCCCGTTGACCGAGTAGTGCATTTGAAGAATAATGTCCGATCCGGCCGGCACAGGAATCGCGTAAAAAGTGTATTCAACTGTTCCGTTGGCCGGAACCGGCATCGGCTTCTCCATCTCCAAGACGACGTCCGGCTTGCCGATGTTCCAACCGTCCAGAAACGCAATTGGCTTAGGCGCCTCTTTGGCGCTGCCCTCTTTCGCCCCACTATCTGCCCACGCGACGAGGGTATCAATGCCGGCCTGATTCATCGACCGGTCGTTCGCAAACTTGCCGAAATGGGGATCCGCGGGCCAGGGTGGCATCCGGCGGAAAGCGACCGCTTCCTTTATCGCTTTCGCAAAAAGACGGGTGCTTTTGTAAGACAACAACGACATCGGGGCCGGTTCGCCCGCTCGATGGCAACCCTGGCAATTTCGCTGCAATATCGGTACCACGTTTTTATGGAAGGTCACGTGCTTGGGAATAGTCGCCGCCCAAATGGCGAATGTCCCGAAAAGGAAGAGAAAGAGAGATCTCGTCATGAAAACCCACTATCCATCTTACGGATGCTACCAAGCTTTAGTTCTACTGAAAAAAACTCCAAGGTTTCGTGAGATCCTTCCGATAAGGGTATTAAGGCGAACTAGTTTTCAGCTTGGAGGTGAACAATGAAAATTAACGATCTCTATACCAGCTCTCAGGCCGCAGCGACCTATCAAAATCAAAACACGCAGCGGGCGCAGGAAGCGGAAGGCACGCAAACGGCGAGCGCCGGGAAAACATCAACTAAATCAATAGCTTCTGGATCCGATGAGGTTAGCCTTTCGAGCTTGGCGAACATCCTGCAAGATACCCTCACCGAATCGCCCGATCGTGCTGCCTACTTGAACAAACTGTCGAGCCAATACGAGGCGGGGACATATACCGTGGACGCGAATCAAATCGCTCGCTCGCTGGTCGATGAGACTCTAGGTGCCAACAGCACCAGTGATTCCAGTGGCGGCTAAGGTGACGAAAGGAGGAAACTACTATGGAGCAGCAAAATCGTTTCACTCCGAAACCAGTTCCCGATTTGGAACCGGCCCTTCAGGATTTGTCCCATATTGAAACCACTTCGGCCCTACTCCATCTCGCGACCGCAGTTGGAGCGTTGAGCAGCTTGGCCGAAGAACTACACCGCGGCAAGAAAATGGAACCCGGGCAACAGCGCGCTACGGAGAGGGCATTGCTGACTTTTCAGGAACAGTTGCGGTTAGCAAATGTGCTCACCCGGCAAGGATTGGCCTACTGCAAGGGTTGGTCGGAGGCTCTTGTCCCGTCGGGTGATTCCTACGGAAGCAGCGGCCAAGAGAAGCCGACTGACCTCGAAATCCATAACGTAAGGTTGGACGGCTAGAGTGGGCAGCATCTCCACTGCGATGGTCTCAACAGCTGAGGCGATGCGGGTTATCCAGCGTCAGGTGACCGTCGCACAGAACAACATTCTAAATGCTTCAACCCCAAATTACGCTCGTCTTGATCAAGCAACTCTAGCTAACCGCTTTAACCCCGATTCGGAGTCGACGTCTGGAGGGATCAGTTCGGCGCCCCTGCAATCGAGCCGAAATCGTTTTTTCGAAACGGCCGTCTGGCAGAGGCAGACGGCCGCCGGCTATTCGGAGCAATCGTTGGTCAGCCTCAAAGAAATTGAGTCCGCCGTTCCGATCACGGCTAACAGCGGAATTTTGGCTGCCCTAGACAAGTTTTACGGTAGCGCCGCCCAGATGGCAATCTCGCCCAACTCGACCCAGGCGAGACAAACCGTCCTCGACCGCTCCGAGGGAGTTGCTAATAGTTTCAATCAAGCTGCCAACGAATTCGGTACGCTCACTGCTCGCGCGGGTACTGAACTCACGAATACAGTCAGAGAAATCAACAAATTGGCAGCTGAGCTCTCTGGGATTAATGCGGAGCGACGCAGCAATTTCCGGAACGCTAGCGACGCTGGTTTGGATGCCCGGCTTCATAGTACTCTCGAAAAGCTCTCGCAGTTAACCGATCACAACTCGATCAGTCAGGAAGACGGGTCCGTGGTAGTTCTTCTCGCCGGGCAAACGCCCTTGGTCGTTGGCGACCAAGCCTACCCGATTACCGCAAACTATAACAATAGCCAGTTCAAGATTCTCGACGGGCAAGGTGTCGACGTGACTGCGAAGATCTCGACCGGAAAGTTGGGAGCGCTGCTCGAAACCCGGAATGTCACTCTTGCCAACTATGCCACCCAATTGGATAGTTTGGCCATCGGCTTTGCCGACCAAGTCAACGGTATCCTGGCCGGTGGCCTCGATCAAAGCGGCGCGTCTCCTACGCAAAATCTCTTCGCCTATAACCCCGTCTCCGGTGCTGCTGGCACCCTGACGATAACGGGGATCACACCGGCGCAACTCGCCGCCGCGGGCTCCATCGAGCCGGGGGGGAACGCCAATGCGAATCGCTTGGCTCGGCTGTCCAGCACCCCGGCGATCGGTGGACTGACGCTCTCTCAATACTATGGCTCAATTGCGTCAGGTCTTGGGACCAAGCTGGACACGATTCGCGGGCGGAGCGCCTCCGACGGGCAACTGCTTCTGCAAGCCCGAAACCTAAGGCAGGAAGCGACCGGTGTATCCATCGACCAGGAGGCGGCGAAACTCCTCGAGTACCAGCGCGGCTTCCAAGCCGTCGGCCAGGTTCTTGGGATCCTGAATGAAATGTCCGATACATTACTCAACATTCTTCGATAGGGTAGCGGTTCTTCAATGATCAGTAATCTCAGCAGTCGGAACGAACAGTTCCTAGCAAACATGGACCGGATTCAAGGTCGAATCGATAAGGCAAACGCTCAAGTGTCGAGCGGACTGCGGATCACCGTTGCCTCGGACGCTCCCGACGAAGTCGGTCCCTTATTGCAGAGCCGAGCGGAACTAGCTGTCGCTGAGCAGGCCAAAGCGAACCTAAATCGGGTGCAAGGTGAAGTCGATTCGGCCGAGAATGCGTTGCAGAGCGTCATCAAGTTGGCGGAACGGGCGCGGGTTCTTGGAGCGCAAGGGCAGACCGGCACGCAGACCGCCGCCACGAGGGCGTCGATTGCCGCCGAATTGGAAGGTGTTTTCCGGCAAATCATCGGCGCGGCTAACGCAAACTTCGATCGCCGATTTTTGTTTGCGGGCAACAATGATCAAGTCCAGCCCTTCACGCTCGACTTGAGCCAGCCCGATGGAGTCACACCTTATGCAGGAACCGCCGCGACGCGCAGCGTCCCGGATTCAAACGGCGTCCTGATCCCAGTGGCGCGGAGCGGCCAGGAGATATTCAATTCGCCAACAAGCTCTCAGAACCTCTTCGGAGCGATTATCTCACTGCGCACTGCCCTTCTTGCGAACGACGAGACCGCTTTAGCTACCGCGAACCAAACACTGGGCTGGACGATCGAGCACGTTAACACGGAATTGACTCGGTACGGGCACTCGCAAAACGACCTAGCCTCCGCGATTTCCATCGCTGAAAAGAAAACGCTCGATTTAAAGACGGCCATCTCCAACACCGAAGATGCCGACCTAGCCGACGCAATCCTGCAGTTGCAGACCGGTCAAACCGCGAGGCAGGCGGCTCTCCAGGCAAAGGGCCAAGAAGACCGGCGAACGCTTTTCGACTTCCTACGATAGAAAGTTCAGCAAAAACATTTCGCGGTCATCAGTCCACTCTCCGCGTCGTGCAAGGCGATCGTGAAACGAACTGATCCGTATATAAAATATGCGGATCGCGAACAACATTTAGTCCCAGAGGGGAGTTGGTTGCGGGGGCATGATTTGAACATGCGACCTTTGAGTTATGAGCCCAAACTTGATTTTGCCCTGGGTTGCCCTGTGTTCCCCTCCATGCCCCGAAGTTGTTAATCTCATTGCCCTAGGTTGCCCTGGAGTGCTCTCAGTTTGGTTACATAATTGGTTACAGTGACCTGAAAACATGCGCATCGACCCCAAATTGGTTACATTTTTGGTTACAGTCGAGGGCGGCACGTCCAGAAATAGATTGTACAAGCTAGCTTGACCCATGTGTCAATGGTGGTCCAGTGAGCCGTTCTAGTCAATACCGATTCGATGGCGCGTGCCGAGTCGATGATCTTCGACCCGAGCTCTCCCACTCACCAATCAGAATAGACTTGCAAGGTACCGATGACGAACTCCTGACCGCCGGTGGCGCCTACGGTCGCCTCTACAGTCTTCCGTCTGGAGCAGTTCGATGAACGGCTGGATCGGATGCCCTTTCGTGTTTGAATGTCGCCGTGCCGCTGATAGTTAACCTGAGCAGCCTCGCCGCCATAATCGCCGTGATTTGGAACCTTGCCCCCGTCCTGACCCTCATCGCCATAGCCGCCGCGTCGCTTCAGGCCTTCACCGTCCTCCTCTTGGCCCGCACCACGGAGGCGGCCAGGTATGTCCAATTCAAGAGTCAGGCCGCAGCCTCGGCCATAGCAGAACAAGCGCTGACTAAGGGAGCTTCACCGTTAGGGCGGGAGCCAAAGCCGTCCCTTTCCAAACAGCGGCAATTTTCGATCCGCCCGTTGGGGAGTCAATGACGGCGTCAAACACCAGCGAGACGTTCCAAACTCCTGGCGCCAGGTCGCCGTAATGATAAGGCCCCCAGTCTAGTTCATACTGCCCGTCGGTCTCCTTTTGGAACTTGGTCACGCCCAATTCCATGCTTCCGCCTGGCGGGACGGGTTGGAACATCGCCGCCCGCACTGTTCGGTCAAACTTTGCCCGCGTTCGGTTGTCGAACGGCTTGACTTCGGTGCCCGCGCTGTCCTTCAACACCACTCGCGATGGTTGCAAATCGGCGTTGTGCAGCACCGCCACCGACCGAGGCCCAACGTTGCGAATCGTTGCCCGCAAACCTAGCCTGTTCACACTCTCTAACCGCAGTTCCATATTGGCTTTCTCCATACCGGGGCAAAGGGCGATCAACGCCAAAGCCCAGCTACACCAACGAAGGGTGCGGATCCATTCCCACGAACTTGATGCCCTGCCGCCGTCGCTGATACTGAATAAAGCGGAATCCATAGGACCTCCGATAGAAACCAAG
>JBKJLJ010000622.1:0-3013 GCA_046597015.1 Bryobacteraceae bacterium | reverse complement strand
TCCGAAACGCCTCTGGATCATTGCCCTCTTCGAGCGCAATGCTCACCTTCGGCACCGTGTAAAGCTGGTGCTCAATCGCCCCCAACTGGTCATCCACCGTCGAATAAGCGATGTAATTCGCCCAGCCGTCGGCGAGCAGCGGCGCGCTCGTATCGCTCGTCACGCCCGTCCGCGGATGCCCATAGGGGTCCATCTTCTTTAGCGCCAACCCCGTCTCCTTCAACGTCGCCCGCGCCCCCCGCAGTTGCCACGTCACGTTGAAAGCCGAAAATCGCCCCACCAGATACCGCAGCGCCTTCTCGCGCTCCTGCCACATCGCCGGCAGATCGCTCACCACCAAGTCCACCGTAATCCGCTGCTCGTTATACGCCCGCATCTGCTTCTCGACTTCGTCCAGCTTCGTCTGGTCCAATACGAGCCGAACGTGGTTGAACTTCTGCTTCGCGAGCGTCGCCGGATCCCCGCCTGTCGCCCCGAGCCCCGTTGCCCCAAGCCAAAGATGCGGCTTCTTATCTTCCCCCGTCGCCCAATGGCGCAAATTCGCCGGCACCACGAACCCCGGATGGTCGTTCGCCAACGCCTCAAAACTGCCCGTTTTCCCGTTATATTCCGGCAAACTCGAAGTCACTCGAAAATCCCACTGCCCCGGGTCGGTCGGCGCAATCCGCACCGTCAGCTTCCCCGGCGCCGACGCAAACGCCGGCATTAGAAACGTCTTATGCTTCGGCGAACGCACTTCTGCCTGCAGTGTCGCCCCAGCCGGCGCGTCGAACACTAAATCGCACAGCGAATAGGCCGGCGTCGGCGCACAAATCGTCTGCGCACCCAGCGGCGCGGCCAATATCAGGAGCCAATGAGATACTTGTAACATGCTTCGGGTTCTTGCCATTATCCTACTGACTGTCGCTTCTGCGTCAGCCGTCTCCATTGCTGAAAAAACCGCGGGCCTGGAAAAGCGCGACGGATTGTTTCCTCTCTATTGGGACGTAAAGACCGGAAACCTGTTTCTGGAAATCCCGAAAACTGGCGACGAATTCATCTTTTACACCTCGCTCCCCGCCGGCCTCGGCTCCAACGACATCGGACTCGACCGCGGCCAGGTCGGTCGCTCCCACCTCGTCCGCTTCGAACGCATCGGTCCCAAAGTCATGCTCATCGAAGCCAACCGCCGCTTCCGGTCCTCCTCCGCTGACCTCCTCGAACAAAAAGCCGTCGCCGACTCCTTCGCCAGCACCGTTCACTGGGGCTTCCCCGTCGCCGCCGAAGACGGCCCCCGCCTCCTCATCGACCTTACGCCCTTCGTCCTCCGCGACGGTCACGATGCCGCCGCCGCCCTCCGCCGAGCCCGCTCCGGAGCCTACAAAGTCGATCCCACCCGCAGCGCCGTCTATCTCGAACGCACCAAAGGCTTCCCCACCAACACCGAAATCGAAGTCCTCCTCACGTTCACAGGCGAACCCCAAGGCGGCCTCGTCGCCTCCGTCTCGCCCTCCGCTGAAGCCTTCACCGTCCGCGAACACTACTCCTTCGTCGCACTACCCGCCCCCGGCTTCATCCCCAAACCCCTCGACCCTCGCTCCAGCTTCCTCTCTACCAATTACGTGGATTATTCCGCCCCCCTCGGCGAACCCATCACCAAGCGTTACGCCCTCCGCCACCGCCTCCCCATCAAGTACTACCTCGACCCCGGCACCCCCGAACCCATCCGCCAGGCCCTCCTCGACGGCGCCCGCTGGTGGGCCGAAGCCTTCCCCGCCGGCTCCTATTCCGTCGAAATGCTCCCCGCCGAAGCCGACCCCATGGATGCCCGCTACAACATGATCAACTGGGTCCACCGCTCCACCCGCGGCTGGAGCTACGGCGCTTCCATCGTCGACCCCCGCACCGGAGAAATCATCAAGGGCAACGTCACCCTCGGCTCCCTCCGCGTCCGCCAAGACTATATGATCGCCGAAGGCCTTCTTGCGCCCTACGAAACCGGCCAGCCCGCCAACCCCGCGATGAAGGAAATGGGTCTCGCCCGTCTCCGCCAACTCTCCGCCCACGAAGTCGGCCACACCCTCGGCCTCGCCCACAACTTCGCCGCCAACTCCGCCAGCGTCATGGACTACCCCCACCCCCGCATCCATCTCGTCAACGGCAAACCTTCCCTCGCCAACGCCTATGGAAAAGCGATCGGAGAGTGGGACAAAATCGCCATCGCCTGGGGTTACAAGGACCAACCCCTGGACTACAAAACCTACCGCTTCCTCAGCGATGAAGACGCCCGCGACGAAGGTTCCGCCAGCCCCGTCGCCCACCTCTGGGACAACGGCACCCCCACCGCCGAACTCAGCCGGATCCTCGACGTCCGCACCGCCGCCCTCAAGCAGTTCGGCGAAAACAACATCCCCGCCGGTCAGCCCATGTCCACCCTCGCCGACACCCTCGTCCCCATCTACATGCTCCACCGCTATCAAACCGAGGCCGCGGCCAAACTCCTCGGCGGCGTCGATTACAACTACGCCCTCCGCGGCGACGGTCAGAAAATCGCCGAACCCGTCCCGCCCGCCGACCAAACCGCCGCCAAAGTCCAACTCTTCCGCACCCTCGATCCGGCCGCCCTCGCCCTCCCCGAGTCCCTCCTCCGGCTCCTCCCGCCCCCCGCCTTCGGCTACTCCGCCACCCGCGAACAGTTCAAAACCCGCACCGGTCTCGTCTTCGACCCCGTCGCCGCCGCCGAATCCGCCGCCGCCCTCACCATCCGCCTTCTCCTGAACCCAGACCGCGCCGCCCGCATGGAGCAGCAAGCAGCCCGCAATTCCGCCAGCCCCAACTTCGCCAGCGTTCTGAAGGAGCTAATGGCCCTCACCGCCCAAAGAAAAACCGGCCTCCAGGCCGAAATCCAAAAAGCGACCCGCATGGTCCTCCTCCAGCACCTGATGGCCCTCGCCGCCGACGACGCAGCGCAGGCCTCGGTCCGCGGCATCGCCCTCGACCAACTCCTCACCATGAAGGCGGACAGCAGCCTCGC
>JBKJLJ010000420.1:0-3181 GCA_046597015.1 Bryobacteraceae bacterium | reverse complement strand
GAGCTGTCGGCTTTGTAGAGGAGGTTAATGCCAGGGTATATGTGATCGAGCCGCACGGCGGAGAAGTGGGGCACCTGGGTAATGTTGGGCCGACGGTCGAGGTAGTTGGAGATGCCGGAGAGCGGTTCGACTCCCGTTACCTGCGAGGGGACGGAAGAGCCTACGAGGTCCATGCGGACGAGGGTGCGGCCGGACAGAGAGGTGTTGATGGATCGATCGTGGACGAGAATTGCGAGGTCGCCTCCTGAGGCGAGGAAGCGAACACCGGCCGGGGCTTGGCCTTGGTTGGGTTCGAAGTAGAACGCCGATTGGTAGGAGGAGGGGGCAGCCGGGAGGAGGGCCGCGGTCAATGTCCAGGTGGCCAGGAGGAGTCGCATACGTAAACGACGATGTTATCGGAGCGAAAATTGTGTCCTAGAAAGAACTGGCGGTTCTAAGGCCGCGCCTCGCGCGTGACCCCGGAACGTGGCGCGGAAGGAAGACCTGACGGGATTTGGTCATCTGACAGGTCAGTCTGGCCATTGATAGTTTTTAAGGGGTTTGGAGCTTCCCTGAGTTCCGTTGGAGACCTCGGTCAAGCGGCAACCTTTGGCGCCCGGAGGAAGCATTTTTACTGTGGCAAAAAAGCGTCGCGGAATGTTTTCAGATCCTAAATGTCCCGATTGGCCCTCCACTTGCCTCAGGCAACCCGGTAACCCGTGACACAAATCAAGGACTCGAGGCCGACGACAGGAGAGCTAAACCGAGACGAACAGAATCAACTTACGCCGCACCCAAGGCCATGAAGAGTGGCAAATAGATTCGCTGACGCGAGGCCGGAACGACAGGCATTAAGGACAACTTTGCGCCTCGCCTACGCCCATCCGCCGGATTGTTCCACGGCGGTTAGGTCACTACGAAAGGAGGATTATGAAACACTTCAATCGCATCAGATTTTCAGGCGCGATCACACTTTGCGCCGGCTTGCTCGGCTTAACGGTTTCCGCTGAAGCGGTACCTTGCATCGCCGGCAGTCTACAGAGCTATACCGCTTTAGGGTCGGGTGGATGCAGTATCGGGTCCGTGCAGTTCGGGAGCTTCTCTTTGCTTCCTGTCTCGTTCACGGAAATCAACCCCACGAATGTGCTGCTGACGCCGTCAAACCTTGGCTTCCTGGTTGGTCTGAATGCCTTCGCACCCGCAGGCCAGAACCTGCAGACCACATTTTCATTTGTGGGCAGCGGAGCCACTTTTTCAACTGCGACCGTAGGCCTGATAGGCAGTTCGGTCACGGGTGATGGAGCGAATAGCGCGACCGGGGTATTCACGCCGGGCGGGAATGCCATCGCATTCGATATCGGGCTCGATTCGGAGCTCACCGCTTCGGTGCCGCTCGGTAACACCCCTTCCGTCGCGGCCAAGCTCGACTTCGTTGCAGACGGTGGAACGACCGGCTCCTCGTCATTGCAGCAAGGCAGCGTGGCGTTCAACGCTGTAAACGCTGTGCCGGAACCGTCCACCATGTTCCTAACTCTTTCAGCCTTTATCGGGCTGGCGTTGAAGAGCCGCCGGAACATTTTAACCAGTCTAAGGAGGAAACAATGAATTTCACCACGTGGAACACCACGCGTCCGCTCGTCGCCATGTTGTGTGCCGGTCTTATGACTGTCCCGCAAACAGGCTTCGCCAGTAGCCATCGCGAGGCGCCGATCACCGCCCTGGATCATAAGGCGGATATCACGGACTTGTATGCTTTCCGCAGTTACGAGCCTGGAAGAGAAGGGTTTGTGACTTTGATTATGAACGTCGACCCTTTCCTCGAGCCAGGTAATGGACCCAACTGGTTCCCTTTTGACCCCGAGATCCTTTATGAGCTAAAAGTCGACAACAATAACGACGCGGTTGCGGACGTCACCTTCCAGGTTCGGTTCCAAACCGAACAGCGCCTTCCGGGGCTGTTTCAGGTTTATGCCGGCTCGGGCGCAGGGGTGAACGCTCCCGCGAATTCGCCCGCTCCCGTAGCTCCAGGTACGGCGCTGATTCCTCCGCAAATCACCGACTTCAACTCGCCAGGCTTGGGCCAACGTCAGAGCTACACGGTAACGATGGTGAAGGGTGGAGCTTCGACCACGCTAACGACCGGCAGCCCGATGTACGCAGTACCTGCGAATGTCGGACCCAGAACCATGAATTACCAAGCACTTTTCACCGCAGGTACCTATACGACGTCGAGTGGTGTGAGAACTTTCGCGGGGACGGTAGACGATCCGTTCTGGATTGATTTAGGCGGGGCGTTCGATACCTTGAACACGAGCGTTTCTCCGCCTGTGCTTAGCCCTGCGCAGGACGCCGCGGCGACCAATCTCGCCGCCGATACCGTTTCGGGTTTTGCGGTGAATTCGATTGCTATTGAGGTTCCGATTACCATGCTAACCAGAACCGGCAATGTGGAAGCGGCCACCTCGACCGCCGCGACCATCGGTGTGTGGGCGACCACTTCTCGGCCGCGGGTAACTACCCGGCGGGCCCCGTTTCCGTCGCTCAGCGCGGGTTCTTATTCTCAAGTACAACGGCTGGGCAATCCTCTGATCAACGAACTGTTGATCGGGACCGGATCGAAAGATCGCTTCAGCATGGACGCGCCCAGGAACGACGCTCAATTTGCATCGTTTTTTCTGGACCCGACCCTCGCCCGTGTGATCAATGCGCTGACGGCGGGAGCGGTTGCCATCCCCACTCCGCCTCGGACCGATCTTTTACCCTTGGTAACCTATGCGGCACCGATCGCGGCCGCGGGCACTCCAGCGGGGCCGATCGCGGATCTGCTGCGGCTCAATACTGGTGTTGCGACGACTGCTCCCGCTTCGGCTAGCAGGCTTGGCTTACTGGGCGGCGACGGCGCAGGCTTTCCGAACGGCCGGCGATTGGCGGACGATGTCGTCGACATTTCGTTGCGCGTGGTGGCGGGGGTCCTCGCAGGGCCGCCCTACAGCACAAGCGAGCTGAATAGCCGGTTGGGCGACGGCGTCAACGTCAATGACGTCCCCTATCGGACGGCGTTCCCCTACTTGGCAGATGCGCCGAGTGGACGGAACCGCCGGCACATCGATCCGGGTGAAGCGGGCTGCACGGCGGGAGCCGGGTCAGCTTGTTTGCCCTAACTCACGACTCTAAAAGAAGGTAGAACTATGAAGAGTCTCAT
>JBKJLJ010000247.1:0-3315 GCA_046597015.1 Bryobacteraceae bacterium | reverse complement strand
GCGCCGGACTTGGCGAAGCCGGTGGAGGTTTTGACAAAATCGGCGCCGGCTTGTTTGGCGGCTTGGCAGGCGGCAACCTTTTGCTGATCGTTGCGGAGCGCGGTTTCGAGGATGACTTTCAGGATGGCTCCGCCGCGATGGGCGGTTTCGGCGACGGCGCGAATATCGGATTCGACGGTGGGGAGGTCGCCGGATTTGAGGGCCCCGATATTGAGGACCATGTCGATTTCGGTGGCGCCGTTTTTGATGGCTTCGGCGGTTTCAGCGCATTTGGAGGCGGTGGTAGTGGCGCCGAGGGGGAAGCCGACGACGGTGCAGACTTTGACGGCGGAGCCGCGGAGTTCGCGGGCGACGAGGGGGACCCAATAGGGGTTTACGCAGACGCTGGCGAAGACGTATTTGCGGGCTTCGGCGCAGACTTTGCGGACCTCGTCTTCGGTGGCATCGGGGCGGAGGATGGTGTGGTCGATGAGCGACGCGAGGCCGTTATCGATGCGGGTGAGTTTTTCGCTGGCAGAGACGCGGCAGGCACCGGCGGCGACGATTTCCTTGGTCTTCTTTTCGCAGGTTTGGGCGCAGCGGCCGGTACAATCGGGGCAGACGAGTTCGGGGATGTTGAGGCCTTCGCCGCGGCGGGCGGAGGGTTGGACGCGGGAGAGGATTTGCTCTCCGATTTGGGCGACGAGTTGTTCGAGTTCGGCTTCGGTCACAGGGCGTGCTTCTTTTCGAGGGCGGTAATTTTGTCGATGCGGGTCTGGTGGCGGCCGGCGGTGTAGGGGGTGGCGAGCCAGGTGCGAAGGACCTCTTCGGCCTGACTCATTGTCAGCATTTTGCCGCCGAGGGTGAGGACGTTGGCGGCGTTGTGTTCCTTCGAGTTGCGAGCGGAGGCGCGGTCGTAGCAGAGGGCGGCGCGGATGCCGGGGACTTTGTTGGCGGCCATGGCGGAGCCGATGCCGGCGCCGTCGATCATGATGCCGTAGGCGGCTTGGCGGGCGGCGACGGCATCGGCCACCTTCTCGGCAAGGTCGGGATAGTCGACGGGTTGTTCGGAGGCGGTGCCGACATCGAGGACGAGATAGCCAAGTTCGAAGAGGACGGGTTTAAGGGTTTCCTTCATGCGGAAGCCGCCGTGGTCGGCTCCGATTGCGATGGTACGGGAGGGGTCAACGGGGGGGCGAATTTGGGAGGCGGGGAGTTCGACGAGGGCGACGCCGCGTTCGCGCGCAAGATCGCGGGCCGCGGGGGTTACAATTGTTCCGGTGGCTATTTCGAGATGCCCATGCGAGGGCACGTCCTGTGCTGTGATTACTGGGGGCATACATCCGGCTTGTCCCTAAAGACGTAGAACCTATTGTAATGTCTTGTCGCCATCCTCTGCCGATTTTGCTTTTGACCTTGTCGAGTGCCTTTGGGCATCCGATGGGCAATTTTAGTGTTAGCCACTATAGCCGATTGGAGCCGACGGCGTCGGGATTGCGATTGCGGTATGCGTTGGACCTGGCGGAGATTCCGACGTTCGAGCTGCTGCGGCAATGGGGCGTGAAGGCGGACGGGCCAGGGGCGGCGCTCGACGGGAAGGCGGCAGGGCAGATGGGAGAATGGGCGAAGGGGCTGGAGATTCGCGTGGACGGGAAGGCGGTGACGGCGGTCGTGAGGCGAGTGACGGCGAAGTTGAGCGAAGGGGCGGGGCAGATGGTCGTGATGCGGGTGGAAGGGGAGTTGGAGGTGGCGGCGGGTCCGGGGGCGTTGACGTTTGAAGACCGGAACTACGCGGAGCGGGCGGGTTGGAAGGAGATTGTGATTGTGGCGGGGGCGGGGGCTAGCTTGACGCGGGCGTCGCAGGGAGTGGTGGAGCGGAGCGGGGGATTGACGAAGTATCCGGAAGACGCGACGATGGCGCCGCCGCAGGATTTGCGGGCGGAGTTGGCCTGGACGGTGGCGAAGGCGGCGGTGGCGAAGGCCGCTCCGGTGCAGCCGGTTACGGTGGCTCCGGTGGTGCAGCCGGTGAGCCGGGAACCGGCGGCGACGCCGGGGGCGGTACCGGCGCGGGGGGAGGTGGCCAAGGGTGACTATTTGAGCGAACTGCTCGGGAAGGACGAAATTTCGGGTGGGTTGTGGCTGGCGGGGTTGGCGGTGGCGTTTGGATTTGGGGCGATGCATGCGATGGCGCCGGGGCATGGAAAGACGATTGTGGCGGCGTATCTGGTGGGGGCGCGGGGGACGTTTCGGCACGCGATTTTGTTGGGGGGGATGGTGACGTTGACGCATACGATCAGCGTGTTTGGGTTGGGGATGGTGACGCTGTATTTGTCGCAGTATGTGATGGCGGCGCAGCTCGTGAAGACGTTGGGGGTGATTTCGAGTGCGTCGATAGTGCTCGTGGGGGTGTGGTTGTTGCTGCAGCGGACGGGAGTGTTGGACCACGGGCATAGCCACGAGGTGGACGAGGTGAGTGGGGGGTCGCTGGTGGCGTTGGCGGTGAGTGGAGGGATGGTGCCGTGTCCGTCGGCGTTGATACTTTTGTTGTCGGCGATTTCGGTGCAGCGGACGGGATTCGGGTTGTTGCTGCTGGTGGCGTTCAGCTTGGGGCTGGCGAGCGTGTTGATGGCGATCGGGGTGGGGGTGCTTTACGCGAAGAACTTGCTGCCCGAGGCGGGTGGCTGGCGGCAGAACTGGTTGTTTCGGGCGGCACCGGTGGTATCGGCGGGGGTGATTGTGGTGGTGGGGTTGGTAATGACGGGAATTTCGTTGCGGTAAACGAAAAACGCGGACTCCGAGGAGTCCGCGTTTTTGAAAAAGCTAGGGAACCCAAGACTACTTGGGGGCCTCTTCCTTTTTCTTCTTCTTGCCCTTCTTCTTCTCTTCCTTCTTGGTGTCCTCGTTGGTGGAACCAGCGAAGGCAGAGGTCAGCGAGAGGGACACAACGGCCGCGAGGGCCAGGATCGCAAATTTTTTCATGTTAGGATCTCCTTGAATTGCTCGGTCAGCCGTTGCGTGCGAAACCTTACTCAACCATTCTGCACGAACCCGATAGGGATTGCGCATAGCCCCGGTAGGCTAATCTGGCCCCCCAATTTGGGGTATACGGCAAGTTGTTGATTTTTGAGGAGTTTTAATGAGATAGGCTTAGGGTATGTTTGATCGGATCACGGATCGAAGCATTAAAGGCGTGCTTGTGTCCGGATTCGGGCTGGTGATTCTGATGCTGTTGGCCTCAGGATTTATTGGCGTACGGAATGCCAAGGTGATCCAGGAATCGGCGCAGCACCTGGTGGGGGAGCAGGTGGGTACGGCGCGGTTGGTGGATGAGGTGCA
>JBKJLJ010000163.1:0-2553 GCA_046597015.1 Bryobacteraceae bacterium | reverse complement strand
TTCTCGACGAGCCGCGAGGTGGTGCCCAACTTTCTGCAGTCGTTCGACGTGGATGATGGCCGGGCGCCGTGCCCGGTGCGAACCCAAACCGTCACCGCGCCGCAAGGGCTGTTTTTGATGAATAGCCCCGAGATTGAAAAAGCCAGCTCGATGTTTGCGGATCGGCTGAAGAAGGAAGCCGGCGGCGAGATCAGCAAGGCCGTCGACCTGGGCTATCGCATCACCCTCAGCCGTCCCCCTTCGCCGAAGGAAAAGGACAACGCGCTGAGCTATGTCGGGGCTGACCCCGCCCGCCTGAAGAGCCTCGCTTGGCTCCTGTTTAACCTTGACGAATTCCTTTACGTGCCATGACCTTTCCCCTCTCTCGCCGTCACCTTTTCCATCAGTCGATCGGTGCCCTCCTGGGCGGCGCGGTCGGCTCGCTGTGGGCCGAAGATGGAAAGCTCGACGCTCGCCTGCCCGGCGGCAAGAAGGCCGATTCCGTCATCTTCCTCTTCATGTGCGGCGGCGTCAGCCACATCGACACGTTTGACCCCAAGGGCAACAAGTACGCGGGCAAGCTGATCGATGCGATCGGCTTTGGCGACAACGTGGCGGAGATGAAGCGCCCGGTGATCCCCTGCCTCCGCACGTTCAAGAACTATGGCAAATCCGGCATTCCGGTCTCCGACTGGTTCCCGCATGTCGGGGGCATGATCGACGATATCGCGATCGTCCGCTCGCTCTGGTGCCAGGAAGGCAACCACTTCCCGGCTGTGATTGAAACGCAGACGGGTCACCGCGGCCGGGCGTTTGATAATCCTTCGTTTGGCAGTTGGGTATCCTACGCGCTGGGCTCCGGCAACAAGAATTTGCCAACGTACGTCAACGTTGGCCGGGCCTCTTCGCCGGTGCAATTGACGGGCGGCTACCTCGGTGCGACCTATGCCGCCACCCCGTTTCAGGCGGGCCCGGTGCCCATTCCGAATCTCAAGCCACCGGCCAGCAGCAACGCCGCCGAGCGCGATCAGCAGATGGCCGCGCTGGCTCGCTTGAATCAGGAGTTTCGGGAGCGCCATGAGCTGAACACGGACATTGCGGCGCGGATCGACTCCTATGAGCTCGCGGCCCGCATGCAGCTGAGTGCGCCCGGCATCGTCGACCTGTCGCAGGAGCCGGCGCATGTGCAGGAGCTCTACGGCATTGGGACCAAGCCGACCGATGAGTTCGGCCGCCAGCTTTTGATGGCGCGGCGACTGGTGGAAAATGGCGTCCGCTTTGTGCAGATTTGCCACGCCGGCGGGGGCAACGGCAGTTGGGATGCGCATGGCGACATGAAGAGCCATGAGCCGCTTTGCCGGGCGGTGGATAAGCCGATTGCGGGCTTGCTGCAGGACTTGAAGCAGCGCGGGATGTTAGAGCGGACCCTGGTTGTTTTCACGAGCGAGTTTGGCCGCAGCCCCTGGTCGCAAAACACGACCGGCCGGGACCACAATCCGAAGGGCTATAGCTCCTGGTTCGCCGGCGGCGGCATTAAGGGCGGAACGGTGCACGGGGCGACGGACGAATACGGCTATCGAGCGGTGGAGAGCCCGCACTATTACAGCGACCTGCACGCGACGATCCTGAAGCAGATGGGCCTGGATCACAAGAAAATGCAGTTCCGGGCGCTGGGCCGCAACTTTCACTTGGTGGAAGAGGGCCACGGGCCGATTGAACAGATTATCGCCTAGGCGGGGCCGATTCCAGCTTGGCGGCGGTTTCGAAGGCGGCGGTCGCGGCGAGGCGGTCGCCTTGGGCGAGCAGCACTTGGCCGAGCGCGTTGAACACCGGAGCTTCGGTTGGTTGTAGCTTCGCGGCCACCTCCAGGCTGGCCCTGGCGTCGGCCAGGCGGTTGGCGCTCTGCTCCACTAACCCGAGCAGGTAGTGGTAGAGCCACGTCGCCGGGCTGATGCTGATGGCGGCTTGCACGTACTCCCGGGCGACGTCGGGGCGTTGCAGGTCGAAGTTCAATCCCGCCAGGCGGAACAGCATCGTCGGGTCATTGGGCTTGGCTTCCCGCGCCAGTTCCAGGCGCGCGACGGCGCTCTCCAAGTCGCCTGCCTGCAGGAGCACGCGGGCTTCGTCGATCCACGCGGCCGCCTTGCGCTGGAGCTCGATGTTGTCTTTCTCCTGCTTGGTCAACTCGGAGAACCTGGCTAACGCCGCCTTGCGCGCCGGCGCTTTACTGAGCCCGCCGAAGGCCCGCGCGAGCTGATAGAAAACCTGGGGCTCGTTCTGGCCGCCGGAGCTTGCTGCCAGTTCCAGCTCCGCCCGCGCTTCGTCAAACTGGCCCAGCCGATTCAGCGCGGAGCCGAGCAGGAAGTGCCCTTCATAAGCGCGAGGCAACACTTGCACGGCCCGGCGCAGCAGCGACATGGCGGCTTCATTGTCGCCCGCCCGGGCCAACAAGTTTCCCAATCCGGCCAGCGCGGGGAAGTAGTTCGGCTGCAACTCCAGCGCCCGTCGAAACCTCTTCTCGGCGGCCTCGCGCTTACCGCTCGCCGCGTAGACGCCGGCCAAATCGGCGTGGGC
>JBKJLJ010000933.1:0-4843 GCA_046597015.1 Bryobacteraceae bacterium | reverse complement strand
GTTCGGGAAGGCGGGCGGCGCGGACGTAGAGCATGCCACTTTCTAGAGGGCCCATGGGCCATTTGTGAAAGCTGCCGGAGAAGGAATCGATTTTGAGGTTGGGGAGATGAAGGTTCATCCAACCGAAGGTTTGGGCTCCGTCGACGTGGCACCAGGCGTTGGTTTGGTGAGCGAGGTCAGCGATGGCGGCGATGGGGTAGAGCAGGCCGGTCGTGTTGGTGAGGTGGGAGACGGCGATGACGCGGGTTTTGGGGGTGACCTTTTTCTGGAGGGGGGCGAGGAGTTCGTCGGGGGATTTGGCGTAGATGGGGACGTCGGCGACGACGACGGTGGCACCGGCTTGTTGGGCGCGGAGTTGCCAGCTTTGGGTGTTGGAGGGGTGGTTATGGGCGGTGATGAGGATTTCGTCGCCGGGCTTGAGGCGGAGACCCTGGGCGATAAGGTTGTTGCTTTCGCTGGAGTTGCGGGTGAGGGCGATTTCGTCGGGGGCGGCGCTGAGAAGAGCCGCGAGTTTGGCGCGGACGGATTCCGAGAGAGGTTTGTAGATCTCGCGGTTTTGGAACGCGGGATTTTCCTGGAAATCGGCGAGTTGTTTGATGTACTCGTCGAAGGCGGCTTTGCCGCAGGGGGCGATGTTGGCCGCGTTCATGTAGACGAGGCCTTTTTGGAGAGCGACGAGTGGGCGGACGGTGGCGGCCGTGAGGATAGAGCGCCGGGAAATAGACATGGAATTAGCCTCCGAAAACGCGAGCGAAGATTTTGTCGACGTTGGCGAGTTGCCGGTCCAACGCAAAGGACTTGTCGAGCTGTGCGGGGCTCAGGCAGGAGAGGACTTCGGGGTCGGCGGAGATGGCGGCGCGGAAATCGCCTTCCTCTTCCCAGCTTTTCATGGCCTGGGTTTGCACTAGTTTATACGCTTTTTCGCGGAGCATGCCAGCGGAGGTGAGATCGAGGAGGAGTTGGCCGCTGAAAATGAGGCCTTTCGTGAGGTGCAGGTTGCGGAGCATGCGTTCGGGGTTGACGCGCATGCCGTCGACGAGCCAGATGGTTTTGGCGAGGAGGTAATCGACGAGGCAGCAGGAATCGGGGAGGATGACGCGTTCGACGCTGGAGTGGGAGATGTCGCGTTCATGCCAGAGAGCGATGTTTTCATAGGCCGCCTGGACGTTGGAACGGACGATGCGGGCGAGGCCGGAGATTTGTTCGCAGGTGACGGGGTTACGTTTGTGGGGCATCGCGGAGGAGCCCTTTTGGCCGGGGGCGAAGGGTTCTTCGGCTTCGCGGACTTCGGTGCGTTGGAGGTGGCGGACCTCGAGGGCGACCTTTTCGCACGTGGCGGCGAGCAGGGCGAGGGCGGCGATGAAGGCGGCGTGGGAGTCGCGGGAGATGACTTGGGAGGCGATGGCGGCGGGTTTGAGGCCGAGGCGGGCGCAGATTTTTTCTTCGGCTTCGGGGCCGATGTGGCCGAAGGTGCCGACGGCGCCGGAGATTTTGCCGGCGCGCATATCTTCCGCGGCGGCAGCGAGGCGGGCGCGGTTGCGGCGGAGCTCATCGAACCAGAGGGCAAGTTTGAGGCCGAAGGTGTAGGGTTCGGCGTGGATCCCGTGGGTGCGGCCCATTTGGACGGTGTCTTTGAACTCGAAGGCGCGGCGGCGGAGGATGACGAGGAGTTGATCGGTGGCGGCGAGGAGGAGGTCGGAGGACTGTTTGACCTGGAGGGCCTGGGCGGTATCGACGACGTCGTTCGAGGTCATGCCGTAGTGGAACCAGCGGGAGGCTTCGGCGACGCCGGCGGCGGCCATCTTTTCGGAGACGGTGGTCGTGAAAGCGATGACGTCGTGTTTGACTTCGCGTTCGATTTCGAAGAGGCGTTCGACGTCGACGGCGGCGTGGGCGCGGAGGGCCTGGGCGGCTTCGAGGGGGACGTCGCCGAGTTCGGCGAGGGCCTCGCTGGCGGCGAGTTCGACGGCGAGCCAGCACTGGTATTTATTGTCGTCACTCCAGATGGCGCCCATGGCGGGGCGGGTGTAGCGTTGGATCAAGCGGAATCTCCTATGGAAAGGGTCAGGATAGCAAGGGGGGCGGGGGTGGGGGGTGAAAATAGTTGGATTTCGGTTGAGGCCGCGTAGTTGCGTGACCGAGCGTTTGCGTCGGTGCATCGGGCCCTGGTATGCTTCATCGGTTCTGTCTTGCACTGAGCGGAACTCCTCAGCAACTGGCGATGGTAAACTGCAAGCGATGCCTAACCAGCTCACGGTCGACGATATCGTCCCGCTGATTGCGGCGCTGACGCCTGGGGAGCGTGCGCGGCTATTACGCCTAATCGGCGAACCGAAAAGCCTCCGAGAGCCAAGCGAGGATGCTGTCCTCTATCGCAAGATGCCGCCACACAATGAGGAATTCTCCGCGGACGAGGAACCGTTGGCTTGGGAAGGTGAGGACTGGGAGAGCGTGGCTTGAAGCGCGGATAGATCCGCTGGTACACGTTCCGCCTCCCCGATAAGCGCCGCCCCGTTCTCCTGCTCACGCGAGACGACGTCATGGAACGATTGAGCGAAGTCGTCGTCGTGCCTGCTACTCGAACATTCCGTGGATTGGCTACCGAGGTGGTCTTGTTGCCTGAGGACGGCATGCCGGTCGAGTGCGCCCTGAATTTCGATCATGTATCGCTGGCGCAGCGAGATAGACTCGGGCCGGTGATTTGCCGTCTTCCGGAGGTTCGGTGGCCAGAAGCGCGCCGGGCTTTACTCATTGGTTGTGGGTTTGTAGATTAGAGACCGTTCCATCTTAGGATTAGTGGGAATGACTTTCTTGGGTTGTCCCTTCCCTGCGCAGCGTGGCGCATTCAAATCGGTTTGGGCCCATCGGTTGTCGCGCTGTCTTGAGAATGCGCTGTGCGGGGATATGACGTAGTTGCCGTCGTATGGTAATTTGTGAGCAGGAATGCATTACTCGACAGTATTTTTGATGGGTGTTTTTGCGGCTACCAGCGTATGGGCTCAAGTGGCGCCCGGGAAGGAGGTGCAGGGGCGGCCCGCTCGGCCCAGCCCAGCGGATTATCAGGCGAAAGCCGTCGCCGGTACCGTGACGATAGCGGCTGATTTTGTAGGGCATTCCGTGCCGACCGACCAGAATCCATTGACGACGGAAGATTACGTAGTCGCAGAAGTCGCGTTTTTTGGACCGGATGGGGCGCGGTTGACGCTGGCCGCGTCCGAGTTTTCGATTCGGATCAACGCGAAGAAATCCGCGACCCCTAGCCAGCCGTATGGCTTCGTTTTGAAGACGCTGAAAGATCCGGAATGGGTTCCGCCGGCCCCGCCCGAAGGGAGCGGCCCGAAGTCGAAGGGCGGATTGAGCAGTGGTGGCGGCGGAGCGGCGGGCGATCCGAAGCCGGCCGAGCCGAAGATGCCGTTTCCGCTAAAACGGCTGATGGAACAGAAAGCCCAGAAATCGGCGCTGCCAGAAGGCGACCGGGCGTTGCCGCAAGGCGGATTGGTCTTCTTTCCGTATCGAGGGAAAGACACGGGCATAAAACAGCTCGAACTGATTTATGACGGGCCGGCGGGCAAGGCGACGTTGACGTTCGAGTTGTAGGACTTCCTTCAATAGTCGAAGACACAACTCTGCTTTCCGGGTTCGGCGACATGGAGGCGGAGCTTAAGGCCACGCTGGGCGAGAGCCTGCTCCGCCATCTGCTCGACCAAAGTGGGGTAGTTGTTGTGCTCGCTGAGGTGGCCGAGGATCAAAGTGGATACCGAGGAGTCCATGTCGGTGGTGATGAAATCGAAGGCGGCATCGTTGGAGAGATGCCCCTTGCGACCCATGATGCGCTGCTTGATCGACCACGGGTAGGGGCCGACCTTGAGCATTTCGAGGTTGTGGTTGGACTCGAGCAATAAGGTGTCGATGCCGCGCAGGTGCATCTTGATGGAATCGGGGACGTAGCCGAGGTCGGTGACGACGGCGCAACTAACGCCTTGCGAACGGACGACGTAGCCGACCGGGTCGATAGCGTCGTGGGGGATCGTGAAACTGCCGATGTCGAGGTCGCCGATCGTGAAGCCGGTGCCGGCCTGAAAAGTCTGCCGGGGTGAGGGGATGCCCTCCCAGTCGATGGCGGTTTCGGTGAGATGGGTGAGGTAGATGGGCTTCTTGTACTTGCGGGAGAAGACGCCGAGTCCGGTGACGTGGTCGCTGTGCTCGTGGGTGATGATGATGGCATCGAGGTTGGCGGGGTCTTCGCCGATCGAGAACAGACGGGCTTCCATTTCGCGGCGGCTCAGACCGACATCGACCACGATGCGGGTGCGGTCGGTGCCGATGAAGATGGCGTTGCCGGAACTGGATGAGGCCAGGACACAGAGCTTAAGAATGGCGATACTCCAAACCCCTTATCATAGCCGGATGAAGATCACAAAGGTCGAGGCGCTGTACTTGCGGCAGCCGGAAGTGAAGGATCAGTGCGACAGCGGACAGGATGCGGTGATTGTGCGGGTGGAGACGGACGCGGGGATTACCGGGTTGGGCGAGGTGGATTCAGCGCCCTTGGCGGTGAGGGGCGCGATTGAGGGGCCGTATTCGCATTCAATCACGAGCGGGCTGGGGCAGTTGCTGATCGGCGAGGATCCCTTTGAAACCGAGTATTTGTGGCACAAGATGTACAAGGCGAATTCGTACTGCGGGCGGCGGGGGATTCTGATTCACGCTATAAGCGGGATCGATTTGGCGTTGTGGGATATCAAGGGTAAGGCGTTGGGACTGCCGGTTTGGAAGCTGCTCGGGGGTGGGTTCCATAAGAAGATTCGGTGTTATGCGTCGAACTTGTTTGGGCCGACGCCGG
>JBKJLJ010000427.1:0-6932 GCA_046597015.1 Bryobacteraceae bacterium | reverse complement strand
GCCGAGATCTCCCCAGCCGCCGCGTCGTCCGGAGCGACCGCCCGGGATCCCACCGCCTTGCGGAACTGGATAGCCGCCGCTCCGCCTTCCGATCGCATCGGGTGCCAGGAGCGCACTCATGACCGCATCGGAGCGCAGCAACGACTGTTCTACCCGCTGCTCATCGCGATCGAACTCGGTCTGATCGTCGGTCAAAATGATGATCGCGTGCCGGGCGTCCTTGCGGGCGTTCCGCTTGACATATTCGGCTGCGTCGAGCATTCCGCGGGTGATATCGGTTCCGCCGTTGAAGCTCTCCCGGCTCAACACGCCGTCAAACTCGCGGTAGATGGTATCGCCCACGGTCTTGAAGGGAAGTCGAACGCGGGTCTGTCGATCAAAAACCATGATGCCGATGCGGTCGTCCTGTCCCAAAACGTCGAGCGCCTGTCGAGAGGCTTGCGCAATCCGCTCGACGTGGGGCCTCATGCTGCCGCTGACGTCGAGCAGAAAGAGAATATCAATCGGCATCTTCTCGCTGGCAAAGTTGAGGATCGGCTGTACCTTTCCTTCGTCGCGCAGGACGAAATCTTCGCGTTGCAGGTTCATTAACGGTCGAGCATTGCGGTCGAGGACCTGGACGTCGACCCGAACGAGCGCGACTTCACTGCGGAATACGGGCGTTGTTTCGTCCGTTTGAGCAGAAAGCAACGCGGGAACAAGCGAGAACAGAAATGCGGAACGAAGCATGGGGGACACCTTCACTGACAAGACGTAAATTCTTGGCCCCACGTTGCCGACGATTTTTAAATCGCTTTCTGGGCGGCGGTGCGAGGTTTCCAGCGATAGGCCGCCATAGAGTTCCGAGCGAAGTATTTCGCTCTCGCCTCGGGCGTCTTTGCGGCGAAAAACTGCTTCACAATTTCGAAGACCTGATCGTAGGGGGCCCAGTTGTCGCTATTCGGCCAATCGCTGCCGAACAAGATGCGATCGGGGCCGAACAGAGCGGTCAGATGGTCCAGCCGCGCCTTATAGAAGCCGAGGTCCAGTGGCACCTTGTTGTCGACCTTACGCAGAACTTCGGAGATTTTGATGAACACCTGCGGTCGCTTGGCCAACTGGGCGAGATCGGCCGGGGGCTCGATCTGCGGCAAATGATCCACCACGAGCCGCAGCTTCGGCACCGCATCGGTCAGCCGGAGGAAGTCGCCGACGAGCTGCGGCGTCGGGTTCGCGCTGTCCATCGTCAACCCCGCATCGGCTAGCCGCTTGATGTCGGCGATCACCTCTGGACGGCTCACGCCACCGTGAAAATCGCGCCCCCAGAGATTCCCGTAGCGAATGCCAAGGAATAGTGGGTTCTTCCGGAGCCGATCCAGATGACCGGCGAACTCCGGCTTACCCGGCTCGATATTGCCGATCATTCCCACCATCACCGGTTCTTTGGCGATGACGTCGAGGCCCCACTGGTTGTCCTCGACGAGAGGGCTGCATTCCACCATCACGGCACCTACGATGCCATGCGGTTCGGCCAGCTTGCGATAACGGTCCGGGAGGGCCGGTTGATACAAAACCTTGTTCTCTGGCTTCGGCCACGGGATGCCTTGCGGCCGCCGTGGATCGAACAGATGGATGTGGGTGTCGATGACTCCGGTATCAGTGGGCGCAGCCAAGGCCGTAAGGGCGGCGGGAGCGGCGAGAAGTGTTCTACGCAACATAAGCTTATTTGTCCAATTTTCGATCGCCCATCCACTCGAGCACCCGCTGCGGCCAAGTCGCGACCGGCATCGCGGAGGATTTCATCCCGAAGCCGTGGGCACCGGAGGAGTAGATGTGCATTTCGGTCGAAACGCCTGCTTTTTGAAGAGCGAGATAGTAGTTCACCGTGGTCACGACGTGCGATGGGTCGTTGTCGGCACAGACGAGAAACGCAGGGGGAGCGTCTTTGGGCGGCGCGGGGACTTGGTTCGGCGCCCAACCGGGGTAGACGATGATGTTGAAGTCGGGGCGCTCGGCCGCCGTGGCGGGGACGCGGGATTCGAGCAAGGCTGCGACGGCTCCGCCAGCCGAAAACCCCATGAAGCCGATCCGCGCCGGGTTTACGCCCCACTCCGCGGCGCGTTCCCGGACTACGGCGACGGCCTTCACGGCGTCGGCGAGGGCGTCCTTCTCCACGGTATATTTCGAGCCCGGGGCACGCGCCAGCCGGTACTTCAAAACGAACGCGGCCATGCCGTGGGCGTTGGCCCACTTGGCGATGTCCCAGCCCTCTTTATCGATCACGAGTTGGGAGTGCCCGCCGCCGGGGGCGATGATCAGAGCGACGCCGGTGGCCGTGCCCTTGGGCGGCAGGAACGGATAAATCGACGGCTGATGGACGACCGTGAATTTCTTTGGGTAGCGGGGATCGTCCGAAGCCAGCGAAACCTCCGGCTCGGCCGAACCATTCGGCCACAGTTTCACGTCTTGCGCGGCGAGGGCGCTGGCGATCAGGGCGAGTACGAAAATACGCATCGCCCCAAAGCGTATCACGCCAACAGGGAGGACACAGCTGCGGGCAGTCCCGCTTCCTGCTCGGCGGAGAGTTCGGTGAGAAAGGGAGGGATCGCTCCGGCCTCGGCGATGCCAGCCGCCGTTGTTGCGGCGTGCAACACGCGGGCCGGGCCTAACGCGTCTCGAATATCTTCGAGGGGAACGAACCGTGCTCGCAGCGCTGCCGCCGCTGCCCAGTCGCCGGCTTGGCAGAGTTCGAACATCTGCTGGGTAAAGGCAGACCCGATGCATCCGCTGCCGGTCGTGTATCCGGGCAACTGGAATTGCTGCAAGTGGACGATGGCCGGCCGCTCGCCGATCCCGCTGACGACGATCGATTTATCGACCCGTTCGAGCAGTGCCGTCAGATAGGCGTCGTGGCTGGGATCCTGCCGAACGACCGCATACTTAATGCCGATGCAGAGTCCCTTATCTACCATCCGCGCGACGGCATCCAGACCGGCCAGTTTATCGGAGCCGAAGTTGTTTTCTTCCTTCAGGTAGAGAATTAGCGGGAGTCCGCAGGCACTAGCGAAGTCCGTCAAGCCTGCTTCCAGGCCTTTGGCGTCGCGTGGATCGCCGCAGGGAAGATGCATGACGGTAGGGAACTTGTAACGTCTCAGGAGCGGCGCCTGGTCCATGAGCCGACCGAAGCTCGGCCCGGCGGAGGGGATCGCCCACAGGGCGTCGTCGAGCGAGGAGAGCCAATCGAGGAGCCCTTCGTACTCGGCCAGGGTGATGTGATAGAGAAATGCGTTGCCGCCGTAGAGCAGGCGCGTTACGCCGCCTTTATGAATGTGGGCGGCGATTTTGCCGCTGGCGTCCCAGTTGATCGAGCGGGCGGCGTCGCGGTGGCGGGCCAGCGGGGGGACGGCGAACACGCCTTGCCAGTCGGTTTTCTGAATCGCTGAAGTCTTCATAGAGTCGCAGAGGTTATCTTAATCCGTTCCTGGTTCCGCCGCTTCGTAGAGGTAGGCCGGGTAGCGGACGGTTGGGTTGGCTGCCCGCTTGACAGCGACGACAAACAGCTGCTCGCCGCGCAGCAGGGTAGGGAAGCGGAACTTTTCGAGCAGCGGCGTTACCCATTCGGCGCCATTGAAATTTGCGGCTTGCCGGGTGGCGACGCGTTCTAGCTCGAAGCCGGCATCGCGCAGGGCCATTGCCAGTTCGTAGGGGGCGTACTCATGGACGTGGGGGCGGTGCGACGCTTGGCGTGAATACTGAGGAAAGAGGTTCGGATGTTCGCAGCCCTGGAGCACGCGGCCGATCGCGGTATGGCTGGCGATGTTGGGCGTGGTGATCAGCAACGTGCCCCCGTCGCGGAGGACGCGACGGCATTCGAGCAGGCAGTGCATCGGGTCGGCGACAAAGTGTTCGATGATTTCGCAAGCCAAGACGAGATCGAACGAGCCGTCGGAGTAAGGGAACCGGTCGCGCTCGGCGTCGAAGGATTGCATCGGCAACAAGAACGGGTCCTGCCCCGCGATTTCGACTCGCATTTCGCCCGAGGAGGACTGGTCGCCGCCTTCGACGGCGGTGTATCCGAACACACGCTGGATCGCCGCGGCCATCACGCCGTAGGCGCCCAGTTCGAGCGCTCGGTGGCCCCCGGACGGCACTTGGGCAAGAGTGAACGCCATCCGCTCCCGGTGCTCGGCGAGATAGGAGCCCGATGCGGCGTCGGGGGATTTAACGGATTGGAGGAACCGTTGCAGTTCCTCTGTGGCGGCGGCCATCGGGCGGGCCGCCACTTCGGCCAAAGCCTCCAAACGTCGATCCAATTGCACCGGCTCAGGCCAGATCAGCCGCCGCGGATCGTCCCAGCGGGCCATCCGCTGCTCCCAAAGGTCGACCTGCCGCTGCAAGTCCTTCACCCTGGCCTGCACCTCCTTCAAGTCATCCGAATGCTGCACGGCCACGCGGGTGTTTTCTTCTCGGAAGCGGCCGAGCCACTGGCGCAGCCGGTAGAACCCAAAAACGACGGCCACGAAAACGGCCAGTTCAATGAGGATCATTATTCCTAGGATACGGGCTCCGGACTACACTGGAGGGCGAATGATCTCACTTCGGTTCGTCGCCTTCGCGGCATACCTGCTCTCGTGGGCGCTGGTCGGCCTCGGAGCCGTCTGGAGCGCCTTTCCCACCCGGCAGCCGGCCCCCGCGCACCATCACCTCCTCGGGATGTTGCTGCAGATTGCGGGAGTTTTGGCCATTACCGCTTTTCTGCCCGCCGGACCGCTGGTTGCGTCCAGTTTCGAACTCGGTGTCGCTTTGGTCCTGGCCCCGTGCGGTGCCCTCTTCTATCTGGCTACGATCGCTGCTGGCCGCGCTGGCGGGCTAATTACGCGAGGCCCGTTTGCGCTTGTGCGCCACCCCATGTATCTCGCCTTTCTCCTGCTGCTCGGTGCCACCGCCGGCCTCGCCGCGGCTGGTTGGCGCACGCTGGCAGCGCTGGCGCTCTACTTGGCTGGCTCGGAACTGCGACTCGCCCACGAGGAATCTGCGCTGGCTTCTTCGGAGTACGAGGCTTATCGGCGCACCACCCGTTGGCGATATCTGCCCGGGCTTCGCTAGCTGTTTGGTACACTCATCGCTGACACTACAATGCTTCTCCCGAAGGAACTAATCGAGTATCTCTCCCGTCAACTGATCAAGCGAATCAACCCGGTTTATGTCGAGGTCGGGGATCCCGCCAAGGGTTCGATCGAAATCAGCGAAATGATCGTGACCGAGCTCTCCGCCGAAGACCGTCTGAACGACGAAGTCCGCGACATTCTCGAGCAGTACGCAAACTACATGCGCGAGAACCAGATCAGCTATTCGGACATGTTCCGCAAGATCAAGAATCAGTTGATTGCTGAACGAAAGGTGATTCGGGCTTCTGGCCGCGATACTGGCGACGCCATGAAACTATCTCGCGACAAGGTGACCGACATCTCGCACAAGTTGATTTCGGTGTTCCGTAAATCCCGCGAATTCCGGTTGAAGAAACCGGAAAACGATATCCGCCTGGAGATTGTGAAGGGATTCATGGAGCTGCTGCTTGCCGAGGACAAGGTCGACAAAGCTGCGCGGGACAAAGTCCGTAAGCAGAAGCGCGAGATCCTTGAAGGCAGCGAAGAGTTTGAACTTCTACAACGTCGCTACTACGCCGAAGAGATGAAAAAGATCGGCGTCGATCTATCCCGCCCTTGAATGAGAAAGGCGCGTGGGGCGACGTTGCCTCACGCGCCTACTCAGGAACCGCGCACAACGGACTCGCTACGGCACGGCAGGATGGCGAGTTCCTCGCCCGCCTTAGCGCCGCGCCGGAGTGGCCGGTGGGCTTTTCAGGAAGCGAACAGCTACTGTTCTTTCTTTCCGCCGTACGGGATGGCGTTGACCTTGCCAGCGACGATGGTGACGTTTTTCTTAACCGTGCCGAACAGTTGGCTTTCCACCATCAGTTCGTACGTACCGGCAGGAACGAGCAGTCCGCCGCCGACGTCGTTCAATTCATCCACGTGGCCCATGTACTTACCGTTCAAATAGAACGGGCCCGTATCGCCCTGCGCGACCGACCAGAACGATTCCGGCTCTCCGCCCTTCAGACGAAGACGACCGAAAGGACCCTTCGGCTCTTCCAACTTCTTTAGCTTGGCACGCAGCTTGGTGGTCTTACCGCTCTTCACGTCTACTTTCGCAGTGAAGTCCTCAAAGCGCGGATCTTTCAGCATGATTTCGTGCGAGCCCGCCTCCACCGGCCATTTCTCGGGTACGGAGAACCGACCAGCGGGACCCACATACTTGCCGTCAACGAAGAGGCCAGCGCCAACAGGCGAAGAGCGAATCCGCAAATGTCCAGTTTCAGCGGCCAAGGGAAGCGCCATAAGCGCGAGCACAGCAAGCGGGGAGAACCAATGTTTCATGTTCATTAGAGTATCGAAGTTCGGAGAGAGTTTCTAGTGGTGCGCATGAGAGGACTTGAACCTCCACACCCTTGCGAGTACCGGAACCTAAATCCGGGGCGTCTGCCAATTCCGCCACATGCGCAATGCACGACAGGATTACAAGTTTACCACTGCCAAGTGACGGCGCGAAACGGCGGTTGCCGTCCGGCGCTGAACTTCCAGCAATCGAGGGGTCGTCGACCCGCAATCGCAGCGCCCGTGGGCGATTCGGCCGGTCAAGTTCGTTGCCATTCGGAACAAGGGGGTCCGAGGATTGCGAAGGAAACTAAACAGCAATTGCCCGTCCGGCTCCTGTTCCACGATTACATTTTGCTGCTGTAAATGCATGCCTTCGTGCGCTTCGCACTCCTGGGCCAGTAACTCGCCCGCAAAGCCGCGGAACTGCTCGAAGATCGGAACTTGAAATACTTTCCAAAAGTAGTCTCGATCCTCTTCGCTCAACGATCCGCGAACGAGATCGTTGAACACGAT